>NZ_KV833942.1:0-3997 GCF_001837725.1 Enterococcus sp. HMSC072F02 | reverse complement strand
TCTTTTTTAAAAGTTTTTTCGATTTCGTTTTTTCGAAATCTTTCAACAACTCATTTATCATAACTTGTTGTTTGTTATTTGTCAAGAACTTTTTTGAAGTTTTTTTCGATAGAATCAAGCTTCGCAAGCTGTTCTTTTTTTAACAACTCAGTTATCTTATCATGTCATTATCAACATGTCAATAACTTATTTTTTATTATTTTAAGTTATTGGTGTTCTTTTGAACAAATAATAATATATCAACATCACATACGAAAGTCAATAAGAAAATGCTTATTTATCAACATTTCCAGCTTATATGATCGTTAATTAGTTCTTCTCCTTTTTTGTTCGTCTTTATAACCTTAAAAAACGAAAAATCCTTTTATTTTCAGTTTAACGTTCATGTTTTTGTCCTATTTATGAGAACCAAATCTCTCACCTTCTAAAATTTTCCTTAACAAAGTGCTGCTTTTATCTATTTCTGCTTTTTTTTGCTAGAATAATAGTAACAATATGACTCTGGAGGATTTATTTATGAAAATTTTGATTGCTGACGATGATAAAGAAATCGTTGAATTATTAAGTATCTATGTTCACAATGAAGGCTATGAAGCAGTAAAGGCTTATGATGGGAAAGAAGCATTATCTAAAATCAGAACAATCCCTGATATTGACTTACTTATTTTAGATATCATGATGCCAGAGATGGACGGGATGCAAGTAGTGAAAGAGCTGCGAAAAGAATCTCAAATCCCAATCATTATGCTGACAGCAAAAACTACTGATATGGATAAGATCAAAGGACTGGTGGCTGGTGCAGATGATTATGTAACCAAACCGTTTAATCCATTAGAAGTAATGGCTAGAGTAAAGTCTTTATTACGGCGTACAAAAATGCAGATTGCCCCAGATCAGCCTGATGTATTAGAAGTAAATGCATTAATCATCAATAAAGACTCTCATGAAGTTAAAACAATCGATGGGAAAGAAATCCAGTTAACAGCTTTGGAATTCGGTATCCTCTACTTGCTTGCTAGTCATCCTAATCGAGTATTTAGCGCGGATGAAATTTTTGAGCGTGTTTGGAAACAAGAAAGTATTGTCTCTGCTAAAACTGTCATGGTTCATGTTAGCCATTTAAGAGATAAGATCGAAGAAGCAACTGGTGGTGAAAAAGTCATTCAAACCGTTTGGGGAGTGGGCTATAAAATTGACGCAAGATAGTAAACGAGCAACTGAAAAACGCCGTCGGATCAACTTGACTTCAAAAGAAATCAGCGAATTGTTAGCGGAAGGAATCATCACGATCATCCTTTTACTTCTATTAAATGTTTCTATTTTGGTTGTTATCAGTTCGGTAATCAATAGTTCACCTTCTTTGTCAAATGCGATTTGGGATTCAAAGAATATTTTTGCGGAACGATTGAACACTGATTTATTTTGGAACGGTCGAAACTTTATTATTCCCTTTTTCTTTCTATTAGATATTGGTGTTTTGTATTGGCGTTTGATTCGAAGATATCGCCAAATGCAATTACGACATATCATCAGTGAACTTCATTACATCGCAAATGGAAATTATGATCATCGTATCCCTTTTGAACTTAGTGGTGACTTAAGCCGAGTTGTAACAAGTATCAATGGATTGGTAGATAGCACAGTAGCAGCGATTGAAGACGAACGTAAAATCGAGAAATCAAAAGATGAATTGATCACAAATGTTAGTCACGATATCCGTACCCCTCTTACTTCTATCATTGGATATCTAGGATTGATAGAAGATGGTCAGTATCACTCAGAAGAAGATCTTTTAAAGTATACACATACCGCTTATATTAAAGCAAAGCAGATGAAATCTTTAGTGGACGACTTATTTGAATACACTAAGGTACGCCAGCCTGCTGTCCCAGTAAATTTTTCTGCCTTTGATATGATCCAGTTGATCGAACAGTTAGCTGCTGATTTTGAGTTGGAAGCTTCTAAAAAAAATATCCAAATACTTGTGCAGTCAAAAGTAGATTCCCTTATCATGGATGGCGATACAGAAAAACTTGTACGTGTCTTCAATAATCTTTTGACGAATGCGTTGAAATATGGAAAAGGAGCTACGAAGATCGTGATCGAAGTAGAACGTGTCGGTTCAGAAGTTGTTGCAACGGTCAAAAATAATGGAGCAATGATCCCACAACAGGCAATCGATAATCTATTCGACCGTTTTTATCGTGTAGAAGAATCTCGGTCACAAGCAACTGGAGGAACTGGGCTTGGTTTAGCAATCGCTCAAAGTATTGTGGCTTTACATGGTGGCTACATTTATGCAAAATCAGATAAGCAATGGACTTCTTTCATCATGCACCTTCCAATCAAGAAAAATGAAAAATTACCTATTGATGCACAGGAAGTTATTGACGAAAGCTGAAATATTCGCTATTCTTATTACAATTATTAGAATAAATGAAAAACACAGAACCCAGTACACTTTATTCTTTTTCAGAGAGCTGATGGCAGGTGCAAATCAGCAAAGGATAATTTGGAAGTTCCAGTTCGTTTACGTGCCCTTTCGAAATAAGAAAGGTCGGTTCAACAGCCGTTATGTGTTCAACAAGTGCAGCTTATGCTGAACTTGGGTGGTACCGCGAATTTCAGACTGATTCGTCCCAAGAATAATGGGATGGATCAGTCTTTTTTTATTTTCAAAAAGGAGGAAAACATATGTTAGATGTAAAAATGATGCGACAAAATATCGAAGAAGTACAAGAAAAACTAATGACTCGGGGCGTTAAAAAAGAAACATTAGTTGAATTCATGGAACTAGATGAAAACCGCCGCAAATTACTAGTCAAAAGTGAAGAATTGAAAAAATATCGAAATGACGTTTCTGCTGAGATCGCTCAATTGAAGCGTGCAAAAGAAGATGCTTCTGCTAAAATCGCTGAAATGAAAGAAGTCGGCGGCAACATCAAAGCATTGGATACTGAAATTGCTGAAGTAGATGAAAAATTGAAACAAATTGCCACTACTTTGCCAAACCTTCCCCATGATTCTGTGCCAGTTGGATCAGATGAAGAGGACAATGTAGAAATCCGTCGTTGGAGCGAACCACGTACATTTGCTTTTGAGCCAAAACCACACTGGGAAATTGCAGAAAATCTTGATATTTTAGACTTTGAACGTGGCGCAAAAGTAGCCGGTAGCCGTTTTGTTTATTATAAAGGGTTGGGCGCTCGATTAGAACGTGCAGTCTACAACTTCATGCTTGATCAGCATATTTACGAACACGGCTATACTGAAATGATTACTCCTTATATCGTCAACAGTAAAGCGATGTTTGGTACAGGACAATTTCCAAAATTCAAAGAAGATGTTTTCCAATTGGAGAATACTGATTTAACATTGATTCCGACAGCTGAAGTCCCATTGACTAACTATTATAATGATGAAATTTTAGATGGTGCGGATTTACCTGTTTATTTCACTGCGCTAAGTCCTGCTTTTCGTTCTGAAGCTGGAAGTGCCGGTCGGGATACTCGAGGACTGATCCGTCTTCACCAATTCAATAAAGTAGAAATGGTCAAATTCTCGGATGCAGAACATTCTTACGAAGAATTGGAAAAAATGACAGCTGATGCAGAAGATATCTTGAAAAAACTGCATTTGCCTTATCGTGTAATGGCCTTATCAACTGGAGACATGGGCTTTTCTGCAGCTAAAACTTATGATTTAGAAGTATGGATTCCTGCACAAGATACTTATCGTGAAATCAGTTCTTGTTCTAACTGTGAAGATTTCCAAGCACGCCGCGCCATGATTCGTTATCGCGATAATGATGGAAAAATCCACTATGCTCATACTTTGAATGGTTCAGGACTTGCGGTTGGCCGTACAGTAGCTGCCATTTTGGAAAACTACCAAAATGAAGATGGTTCTGTCACAGTTCCAGAAGCGCTCGTTCCTTATATGGGTAATCTGAAAGTTATTAAATAAAGAGGTTGTGAAAAAGCTGTCCTGCATCAAG
>NZ_KV833941.1:0-1903 GCF_001837725.1 Enterococcus sp. HMSC072F02 | reverse complement strand
GTTTATTGAATATTGTGACTTGTGACCGAGGAATTGGCAGGAGAACACCGTTTACCAAGAAGTCGTAAGCCTGCCGTTTCACTCCAAACCACAAGGAGTAATTTCAAAAAACAGCTCTTCATATTTTATGAATATTGTACTTGTGATTCGGAGTTGGCAAAGGAACATTGTTTATTCAAAAAAAGAGTGGTGACACATGTTGTGTCACCACTCTTTTTTAGTATTTTTAAGATTCAACTGAATAGTTTGGTGCTTCTTTCGTGATTTGTACATCATGAGGGTGTGATTCTTTTAACCCGCTGCCGCTCATTTGGATGAATTGCGCTTCATCACGTAATTGCTGTAAATTGGCTGCCCCAACATAACCCATTCCTGAACGCAAACCGCCGATCATTTGGAAAATAATGTCTGCAACACTTCCTTTGTAAGCAACCCGACCTTCGATTCCTTCTGGTACTAATTTATTTGCTTCATTGACACTACCTTGGAAGTAACGGTCTTTTGAACCTTTCTCCATCGCGCCTAATGAACCCATACCTCGGTATGTTTTGAATCGACGTCCTTGGAAGATTTCGAATTCGCCTGGTGATTCATCTGTCCCCGCCAACATGCTGCCTAGCATAACTGCATGTCCGCCGGCAGCTAATGCTTTGACGATGTCACCAGAGTACTTGATTCCTCCGTCTGCAATAATCGCTTTGCCATATTGACGAGCAACTGATGCTGCATCATAGATGGCTGTGAGCTGAGGTACACCTACACCGGCTACCACACGTGTCGTACAAATCGATCCTGGTCCGATACCGACTTTTACGACATCCACCCCTGCATCATATAAAGCTTTTGTCGCTTCAGCCGTCGCAACGTTCCCAGCAATCAATGTTGCATCTGCAAAAGTTGAACGGATTTCTTGGATTTTTCGGATTACACCTGCACTATGTCCATGAGCTGTATCGATGATGATTGCATCTACCCCTGCTTCTAATAAAGCATTCGCACGCTCGAATGTATCGCTTGTTACACCAACAGCTGCTGCTACAAGCAATCGACCATGTTCATCTTTTGCTGCATTTGGAAATTCGATCACTTTCTCGATATCTTTGATTGTGATCAATCCGCTTAAACGACCTTCGTTATCAACGATTGGTAATTTTTCGATTTTATGTTTTTGCAAAATCTTTTCTGCATCTTTTAGAGAGGTACCTACTGGGGCAGTCACTAAGTTGTCTTTTGTCATCACATCAGCAATCGGCATGTGGTAATCTGTTACAAAACGCATGTCGCGGTTTGTAATGATCCCTACCAATTTTCTGTTTTCAAGTGTTTCAACGATCGGCACACCACTGATACGGTATTTGCTCATCAATTCTTCTGCGTCTGCTACAAGATGCTGTGGCGTTAAGAAGAACGGATCAATGATGACGCCACTTTCAGAACGTTTGACTTTTCTTACTTCATCCGCTTGCTGGCTGATCGTCATGTTTTTATGGATCACACCTAATCCGCCTTGTCTTGCCATAGCGATGGCCATCTTGCTGTCGGTAACGGTATCCATACTTGCACTGATGATTGGAATATTCAACTTAATATTTTTAGCTAATTGTACGCTCATATCCACTTCGTTTGGTAACACGTGACTTTCTGCTGGTATCAATAAGACATCATCAAAAGTAAATCCTTTTTTCGTGAACTTTGTTTCCCAGTTGGACATTTTTAGTACCACTCCTCTAATTTAGTTTATCTATTAAAATAATTGATTTTTTCATTTAAGTCAATGATCTACATGGAATCAAATTAGCTTTCTCATAGAATACCAATATAAATCGCTTACATCTGTGTATATACTAAAAGAGAGTGCGACAGAAGTGGTTAGCTGATTGAACACCGTTTAAGAAAGAGGTCG
>NZ_KV833940.1:0-22249 GCF_001837725.1 Enterococcus sp. HMSC072F02 | reverse complement strand
ATTTTATTCTAGCTTAATTTGACAAATCATAACATAAAATAAAGGATTCATCCTGTTTTTAATCTCTTTCTCTGTTCACCAACTGTTCATTTTTCTTTTTTTATAGTTTAATAGTAATAGGAGAAAACTTTATCCGAAAAGCGAAAGAACGAGGGAGGAAATTATGAAGAAAAAGTGGATAGGACTATTCTTAAGCCTGTTGTTATTGACAGGATCAATTGCGCCAAATGCTTATGCTGTTACTCAAAGCAGCACTTCTGATGAGCTAAAAACGGAACATACAACAGAGACTTCCACACAACCAATGAGTGAGTCGACGACCCATGAAAGTACAAACGACTCCTTGCCACAGGACTCAGCTAAGGAAGAAGACTCGGGAGAATATTCAGAAAATAATGAAATAACAGAAAAAATAGAAATCAATAAAAGCAATTTTCCTGATGATCATTTTCGAAATTGGTTGTTGGAAATGATTGATACAGATAAAGATGGTTACTTATCAAATGAATTATTGGAAATAACACAGTTAAACTTGGAAGGGTTACAGATACAGACACTAGAGGGAGTCAATTTCTTTAAAAATTTAACGAAGATCGAAGTACAAAACAATGAGCTGAAAGAATTAGATGTACACGAATTAAAGAAATTAGCGTATTTAGATGTTTCATCTAACCAACTTTCAAAAATTGATCTTTCCCAAAATAGCGAATTAACGTATTTTAAGGGAGAAAATCAAACGGTTACAAGTATTGCAAACAAAATGGATAATAAATGGGAAATAAATGATGAAACGCTGAAACCAGAGAAAGAACAAATGACTTTAGAAACAGAGAAATGGCAGTATGATGGGAGTCACTTTTATTCAAGCGAACAGACTCCATTAAGCTATATTTATGAAGTATATTTTTCAGACGACGCAGTATTAGAAGAAGCAGCAGAAAAAACATTGACAGTAAAAGTGACGGTCGAATATATGGAACCAGAACAAAAAGAGGCTGATTCTATCGTACCTGATTCATCATCTATAGTATTGAAGAAAGGAGAAACAAAACAACTTGCGTACACGAGTGTCCCCGATGGAAGTATCATATCAGATCCGCTATGGGAATCTTCTGACCCATCAGTAGTAGAAGTAGATGAGAACGGTAAAGTAACAGCAAAAGAAGCTGGGGAAGCTAAGGTAGAGTTGAAGAACGCTGAAAAAGCTCTCGGTGAATTCACGGTCATTGTAGAAGCTGAAAAAAATGAATCTCAGACAAAAGAAACAGCACAAACTTCTGACGAAACCACAGATCGTTCACCAATTAATAGACGAAGTGCGTTAGCTGCGACTCCTACGATCACCTATCAAACACATGTACAAGATATTGGTTGGCAAACACCAACTGCTAATGGAGAAGTTGCTGGAACAACTGGACAGAAAAAAAGGATAGAGGCTATTAGAATTCAAGTGAACAACAGTTCATTAAATGGTGACATTGAATATAGCAGTCATATTCAAGGACAAGGATGGCAATCATATATTAGAAATGGTGGTAACTCTGGTACAACGGGAAATTCACTTCGTATGGAAGCTATACGTATTCGTTTAACAGGTCAGTTAAGTCAATATTATGATGTTTATTATCGTGTTCATTCAGCAAATTTTGGCTGGTTAGGATGGACAAAAAATGATGGTGAGGCAGGTAGTACTGATTTTTCTTATGCCATGGAAGCAATTCAAATACAATTAGTGGGTAAAAATATGGATGGTCCAGTAATTAGCACAGCTTATTATGATAAAAATACCTTAGATTTGCCAAATGTAAATTATCAAACACATAGTCAATCCATTGGATGGCAGTCCTATCAAACAAATGGTGCAACAGCAGGTACTGTTGGCCAAGGTTTAAGAATAGAAGCAATAAGAATAAGCATCTCTGGTAATAAGATACCTGGTTCTATTGAGTATAATAGTCATATTCAAAGTGTTGGATGGCAGGGGTATGTTAAGAGCGGTGAAATATCAGGAACTACTAATCAGAAGCTAAGAACAGAGGCTATACGTATTCGCTTAACAGGAGAACTAAGTAGGTTTTATGATATTTATTATCGCGTTCATTCTGCTTATTTTGGTTGGTTAGGGTGGACCAAAAATGGCGAAGAGGCAGGTAGTTCAGGATTTGGTTTTGCGATGGAAGCAATGCAAGTTAAGTTAGTACCTAAAGGACAAACAGCTCCTCCAATTGGTATGGCCTATTATGATCAAGGAAAAATTACAATTCCGACTTTAAATTATCAAACACACAATCAATCAATTGGCTGGCAAAATAGCCAAACGAATGGATTAACCGCAGGTACAGTTGGCAAAGGACTTAGAATGGAAGCAATTCGTTTAAATATTTCGAATACATCATTTTCAGGAAATATAGAATATAGTAGCCATGTTCGTTCAATTGGCTGGCAAAATTACGTTAGTAACAACAATATTTCGGGAACAACAAATCAAAAATTGAGAATGGAAGCAATCCGTATTCGCTTAACTGGTCAATTAAATCATATTTATGATATTTATTATCGTGTTCACTCGGCAAGTCTTGGCTGGTTAGATTGGGCAAAAAATGATCAATATGCTGGAACAACTGGCTTAAGTTTACAAATGGAAGCAATCCAAGTCGTAATTGTCAAAAAAGGTGCAGCAGCCCTTGGACCAACTACGAATCCTTATCAGACATCTATTAATCATCTATTTGTGATGGGACATGGAGTCAATGATCCTGGAGCTTCTTATAATGGTGTCAATGAGCGTGATTTTACTAGAGGAGAATTGATGCCTCATTTACAAAAATGGGCTGCTCGTTTAACGAGGAATCGGATCACTTTTTATAATACAGCTGCAGATATGTATCAAGATTCTCAACGTATGCAAGGTGCATATACGATTAGCAGTTCATTTTCTTCTGTATCAGAATTTCATTTAGACAGTGGCGTCATTGGGGTTAGCACTGGCGGTCATGTAATCGCTCATCGTAATGGGAACTCATTGACTGCACAAAATTATGCAATCGCCAATGTCATACGAAATTATGTAGGTCTTTGGGGATCGGTACAAAACACAGGAGGAATCAACCTGCGAGCTGACTTACTAAACATGAATGTATTGCAATCAAGAGGCATATCTTACCGTTTAGCTGAGTTAGGCTTCATAACGAATACAAATGATGTAGCAAATATCCGAAATAATATCGACATGATCGCCAAAGGAATTGTAGAGAGTGTGACTGGCGAAAATTTATAGTGAAACAAACTATACAAGAAAGATAGTGGGGAAAGTTTGGGACTGTGACAAAAGTCGTGTCGCAGTCCCTTTTTCCGAATAAACGGTATTCAAGAGACTACTATCGGTAATAAGGCACGATTTTGTCGTCGCTCAAGGTTGAACGTCTCTTTTACAACCTCTTTTTCCGCAAAAGAATGCTTGCTTTTGTTTTTGTAAAGGCTTTGTTATACTGAGAAAAGAAGATACTAAAGGAGGAAAACGGTGAAACAAAATTTTGCAATTGTAGGTCTTGGACGATTTGGCGGAAGTATCTGCCGAACACTGATCGAAGCTGGTCAAGAAGTGCTGGCTATTGATAGTAATGAAGATCGGGTCAATGAATATATGAATATAGCCACTCATGCTGTTGTGGCAAATGCACAGGATGAAATGACACTTCGATCATTAGGCATAAGAAATTTCGATCATGTAATTGTCGCTATTGGAGAAGATATTCAAGCGAGTATCTTAGTTACTCTGATGGTAAAGGAAATGGGCGTACCAAATATTTTAGCAAAAGCCCAAAATGAGTATCATGCCAGAGTACTTGAAAAGATCGGAGCTGATCGCGTCGTCCATCCCGAGCGAGACATGGGAATAAGGATTGCGCACAATTTAGTATCAAAGAATATTTTAGATTACCTAGAGTTGTCAGATAAATATTCTTTAGCAGAAATCCGAGTATCCAATCCTAAATTTTTCAATAAAACATTATCTGAATTAAATTTCAGACAACGTTTTGACTTAACAGTAGTTGCAATTCGCAGAGTAGATCAAACGGTGATCGCTTCACCTGCAGCAGATGAATATGTTCGTGAAAACGATAATCTGCTAGTAATTGGTGAGACAGGCGATGTGGATATTTTAGACGATAAGATGAATCAATAGAAAGCAGGTTGTTAGGATGGAATTAACAGTAACGCCAAAAGCACAAAAATGGTTTGAATCAGAAATCGATCTGCCAGAAACTTACGGAATACGTTTCTTTGGAAAAGTCTACGGCAAAACAGAAGTTCATGATGGTTTTTCGATTGGGATGTCAGTGGAACAGCCTGAACATCCTGTCAAGAAAGTGGAAATAGATGGGACACTGTTTTTTATTGAGGATGCAGATGAATGGTTTTTTAAAGGATATAATTTACTTGTAGATTATGATCCAAAACTAGAAGAACCAACCTATCACTTTAAAAAACAATAGAAGCAAGAGGGTGTGACAACTTGTCACACCCTCTTGCTTAAAATAGGCTGATTCAGCTATCAATATCCTGCAGACAATTTGACTTGATTGGTTTGAAGGTCATGAGTAGCAAGGTAGCTTTTTAGATTAATTAAAAAAACAGACATTAATTTCTTTTGAAAATCAGGTGTCAAACCTGCAATATGGGACGTGATCAGTACATTGTCCATTTTCCAAAGAGGATGATTTTGTGGTAGAGGCTCCTCCTCAAAAACGTCTAATGCTGCAAAGGAAAGTTGCTGCTTGTTTAATGCTTGTATCAAATCTTGCGTTTTAACAGAAGCGCCACGACCGACATTGATAAATACAGCTTTTGAATCAAAGTGTTCAAATATGTGTTGATCAAAGAGTCCAGTTGTTTCCTCCGTTAGAGGTAAGATATTGACGACGAAATCTACTTCAGGAAGAACTTCCTGAAGTTGCTTTAAAGAAAAAGTTTTTTCCATTCCTTCTGCTGGATGACCGGATGTATTGATTCCATAGCAAATCATATCCAATGCTTTGACTTTCTTTGCAATCATTTTTCCAATATGGCCAGTTCCAATGATTAATATTTTTTTCCCTTGGATAGGTTGGTAATGGATTGAGGAACCTAACCATTTCATTTCACTCTGTGCCCTTTGTGCTTGGAAAAGACCGCGAGAATAACCTAGAATGATTCCTAATACGTGCTCGGTGATCGATTCACTGTGGATACCACTTCCATTTGAAAGTAAGATATGTTTTTTTGAAAATGCTTCAAGGGGGAGTTGATCAACTCCCGCTGAGATAGACTGTACCCATTTCAAGTTAGAAGAGGCTAATAGTTTTTCTTGATAGTTTGAGTTCCAACCCAAACTGATTTCTACATTTGGTAGATCTTCTGGTTGTAATTCTGTCTTGAAGACATAACCAGGCGCTATAGTATGGATTTCTTCGATAAATTCGTCACGAAATGGACGATCTGCGTAAATGATTCTTTCTGACATAGTTAATTACCCGCCTTTCTTTACTTTAAGTGTAGCGCATATAAGAAGAACTTTGAAGTGCCATGCTTTTTTAGAAATTAATATTGTATAAATAAAAAAGAGTTGTGACAAAAGATGTGTCACAACTCTTTTTCCGAATAAACGGTGTTCCAGAAGTAGCTTCTGCCACAACCTCTAAAAGAGTTTATTGAAGTTGAAATAATAAGTTGTCTGTATTTCTAACTGATCGATATTTTTGACCATCCTTTGACAGCTTGAGCAAAAATAAAGATACCTGCAAAAGCAATAAATGCACTAGTGTCAAAAGAAGGGAGAAAGATCATCAAGAGTGTTGCAATGATAGTCGGTAATGAGATTGAATAAATCAATGTCTTCAAGCAATCAAGGAAAGTAGCTTTTGTTAGTCGAAAGCGTGCATAGAGAAAAGCAGCGACATTGGCAAATAGTAAAGTGATCAGCAGATTCAAGAAACTAGGATAAATCGAAAATAGAAAGGTCAGGGCTTTTACCCAAATCGGTATAGATGCTTCACTTAAGAAGGATCGAAGCTGCTTACCTGTTAAATTTTTTAAAGATTCATTGGTGTAGGGAAGTTCTAACTGATTATTATTCAATAAAGCAGAGGTAGTGCCTGTATTGGGAAGAGCAATGATAAGTTTGTCTTTTAACATCCCGACACTAACAAAATTCCCCATCAAATCAGTAGAGATGTCCTGTTCTGTTCGTTTTCCCTCTGGATCAAATGTGAAGATAATGGAGTTTGTTTGGTAAATGAATCCTTCTTTTTCTTCGGTTTGAAGCTGCCCGTTTTGGATTGTAAAATCAGGAATGCGAGTAGCAATCTTTTGCCCATCCAATTGAATGTTGTTTAAGACTTGAAAAACTTGAAAAGAGATTGGCAAAGCCATAATTATACTCAAAACTAAAAGATAGACAATGGCTTTCCAAAATGGGACATTTCTCGCCTCCTTTAGGTCTTTGAATCGTATAAAGGAACTGATAATTAATTGTTTTGTTGTCATAAGTACTCCTCATCTAGTAGTGTCATCACTTGCAATTCTAGCGAAGTATCAAGTGAAATACAAGTGCTTTAGGGAAACAGCTGAATGATTGGTGAAATATCAAAAAAATGTTATTCTTGTCTAAAGACTATCCAATATAAATAAAATGGAGGAAGGAATAGTGCCTACACAGCCACAGAGATCATCAAAAAAACTATTTGGAGTAGTGGTTTTGAATGCGGTGATCACTTTATCAGAATTTATTGGAGGGATTATGTCAGGGAGTTTGTCTCTTGTTTCAGATGCTTTCCATAACCTTAGTGATACATTGGCAATTATTTTTTCTTACGGGGCACAAAAAATGGCCCGAAAAGAAGCAAATAAAAAACGTACGTATGGCTACCAGCGTTTAGAAATATTGAGTGCTTTCATCAACTCATTCATATTGATCATATTATCCTTGTTTTTAACCGTTGAAGCATTCAAGCGGTTCACTTCACCAGAAAAGATAAATAGTCATTTGATGCTAACAGTAGCAGTTATTGGATTGCTCGCGAATTTGTTCTCAGTATTATTATTACGACAAGAAGCAGATGAAAGTTTGAATATAAAATCTAGTTATTTGCATTTGTTAAGTGATACACTGTCTTCGGTAAGTGTGATTATCGGAGCAATTTTGATCCGTTTTTTCGATATCTACTGGATCGATCCAGTTATTACACTGATCATTTCGATATATATATTGATAGAAGCGATAATGGTGATCAAAAAAGCTGCCGCTATTTTGATACAAAGTGCACCTGCTATCGACTATGAAAAAATGGAACAAGAAATTGAAGCAATCGATGGGGTAAAGGATGTTCATCATGTCCATATTTGGCAGTATAGCGAAAAGATAATTATTTTCGACGGACATATTGATTTTGAAGATCAGCTACTAAGCGAGATTGAAAAGATATATCCTCGTATAATTTCTTTATTAAAATTAAAATATGGTATTACACATGTGACGATCCAAGCAGAGACAAAGGCAAAGGATCAAAAAAAATTAATTTTTTTAAATAAAGATGAAAGTTATTGAAATATAGAGTATGATAAATAAGAATTTTTAATAAGGTAGGTTGGCTCATGAAGCAGTATCGACAGTTAAAAGGATATTTAGAAGCAAAAGGATATTGGGAGATACTAGTCTATCTCTTTTTTGGTGGTTTGGCTACGATTGTAAATTTTGTTAGTTTTGCTCTCGCACGCCAATATTTTGATTTAAGTATGGCCTTATCCAATTCTATTTCGTGGTTTTGTTCTGTATTGTTTGCTTTTGTAACGAACAAACTTTGGGTATTCCATTCAAAATCACCGAATTTTACACATGCACTTATTGAATGCGGTAAGTTCTTCTTCTACCGTATCCTTTCTTACGGATTGGACATGGGGGCAATGGTATTGTTGATCAATGTTATGAACAGCAATGAGTATGTGGCGAAAATCATCACTCAAATTATTGTTATCCTAGCGAACTATATTTTCAGCAAGTTGTTTATTTTTAAAGAAACTGAGGTTTTTGAAGAAGAAGTAGGTCAAAGTGAAAAAGACGACTAGGCATAACAATTGAAGAATTTCCTTCTCTTTGTTACTCTTTGTAATGTAGACATTATTAAGAAAACATTGAGGAGGAATTTTTTTATGACTTACACATTACCAGATCTACCTTATGCATATGACGCATTGGAACCTTATATTGACGAAGAAACGATGCATCTGCATCATGATAAGCATCACAATACTTATGTGACGAATTTAAATGCAGCAATTGAGAAATACCCAGAATTAGGCGAAAAAACAATAGAAGAATTATTATCTGATATGGACGCTATTCCAACAGATATCAAGACAGCTGTACGTAACAATGGTGGCGGACATGCTAACCATTCATTTTTCTGGGAAATCATGGCACCAAATGCTGGTGGCGAACCTACAGGAGAAATAAAAGAAGCGATTAATGAAGCTTTTGGTGATTTTTCTTCTTTTAAAGAAGAATTCAAAAAAGCAGCCGTTGGACGATTTGGTTCTGGATGGGCTTGGCTTGTAATGGAAAATGGAAAATTAGCTATTACCTCTACTGCAAATCAAGATTCTCCATTGATGGAAGGAAAGACACCAATTCTAGGTTTGGACGTTTGGGAACATGCTTATTATTTGAAATATAAAAATGTCCGACCAGATTATATTGCAGCATTCTGGAATGTTATTAATTGGGATGAAGTAAACAAACGTTTCGAAGCAGCAAAATAACCATTTCCTCCGTCATATCAGTCTTAAAAATAATTTGGAAAATAAAAGAGCGAAAGCTTGCTAGCGTTTTCTAAATTGGGTATAATGTTCTTGCAAGGTTACTTGCAAGAACTTTTTTGGAGGCTATACATTTATGGAACACGGAACGGTTAAATGGTTCAACAATGAAAAAGGATTTGGGTTTATTACAGTAGACGGCGGAGATGACGTATTTGTTCATTTCTCAGCAATTCAAGGAGACGGCTTCAAGAGCCTAGAAGAAGGTCAAGAAGTAGAATTCACGATTGTTGAAGGTGCACGCGGACCTCAAGCTGCTGAAGTGACTAAATTATAATAATTTGTTGAATAAAGACACGACTTCTTAGAGAGTCGTGTCTTTTTGTCTATTTATGAAGTTTTTAGATTTTTTGGCTAAGTAAATGCATTTGTTCACTTGACATGTCCTAACTAATTATCAAGCAAGGAACATTTTCTTCGTTAGTAATGGATTTTAAAGAAATTTCAGTTTTTTGGATGTTGAATAAAAGACCATTTGTGAAACCACTAGTATACATACTCATTCTCATGTCAATTCTATTACTTTAAAAGAAAATCGTTTTACTTTGAAGAGGAGCATATCTATCCATTAAAAGATGATGGTAATGCAATCACTAGTTCGAGTCATTTTAATAGCCATGCAGTGAGCTGGAAATAAAACGAATAGAAGATGGGTTTAACAAAAGGAACAGTCATAGGAAGAAATTTTCGTGAAATCGAATGATAATCTGAACGGTAGGCAAAGACTGTTAAAAAGATGAGAAAGGTATGTGCGATCATTTTACTGCACGATTATTTGGAAAATACCTTGTTGTTCGCTTTTTCTGGAAAAAATACATAAAAAAAGATAAAACGATTGTGAACTGCGTGTATTCGGTCTTTCGATCTTTTTCACGGTATGGTATGATAGTTAAGAATTTTGAGAAATTTTAAAAAATAATAATCGTTACACAAAAATGTTTTTTAAAGTTTTCTTATGATTAAAAAGTGAATTTGCTGATTGAACAGTTATATGAGACAATATTTTAGAAAATGTGAAACAGAGGTGTATTATGAAGCGATGGCAAAAAGTTCTATTAACCTTGTTAGGGGTATTCGTTTTGCTGATTGCCGGATTATCAGCATACGGAATCAGATTTATGGGAGAAGCGAGCCAAACAGTAAACAAAATTTCTAAAAACTCTAATCGAATATCCTCCAAACGTTCTGAGAGAGTAAGCATTGATGACAAAGAACCTTTTTCGGTTTTGCTATTAGGTTTAGATACCGGTGGATTAGGAAGAACGGAACAAGGACGTTCTGATACGATGATGGTAGTAACAGTTAATCCGAAACAAAAAAAATCAACGATCATCAGTTTGGACCGAGATATTTATACGAATATCGTAGGTTATGGAACGGTAGATAAATTAAATCATGCCTATGCATTTGGTGGTGTCGAAATGGCCATGGATTCAATTGAGCAACTGCTCGATATTCCTATTGATCATTATGTAACGATCAATTTGGATGGCATGGAAGATTTGATCAATGCGGTCGGTGGCATCAAAGTGAATAATAAAATTGACTTTACTTTGGATGGTGTCCATGTACCAGTAGGTGAACAAACATTGAATGGAGAAAAAGGTTTAGCCTATTCTCGAATGCGACACGAAGATCCAGAAGGCGATATCGGTCGACAACGTCGTCAGCGGGAAGTAGTGACGAAAATCGTCAATAAAGTTTTAAGTTTAGATGGCGTAAGCAATTATAGAAAAATTTTAAAAGCAGTTGAGAACAATGTGACGACGGACTTAGATTGGGATGACATGCTTGATGTAGCGACGAACTACACCCCGGCGTTTGAAACAATCAAACAAGACCAGTTGCAAGGCGAAGGACAAATGATCAATGATATCTACTATCAAATTTTAGGAAAAAATGATCTTCTTTCGATCCAAAATGAACTGAAGAAACAATTAAATATAAAAACAAGCGATACATTACCTAATTTGAAAAATGAGAATGCTTCAATGATGTTCTTTGATGATTCGGAAGATGGCGATTCGACAAACGGTGATGGATCGAATAGTGAAGGGTACACCGATTATTCTTCCTATTCAGAAAACACATATGATCAGTACCAAGATCCGAACACCTATTATCAGCAAACAGAAGATACAAGTCAGTACTATACACCAAGTCAAGATACTCAAAGTTATGATCCTTACGCTGGACAGGAACAAAATGGTTATGGTTATGACCAGAATAATGAGTATGGAACAACAAGTGGGTACTAGAAAAAAATAGTTTGGTTAATAAAGAGTGCCACCTAAATTAGACAAAAAATCTAACTTAGGTGGCACTTTTTCTATGTGTTAAATTACAGGACGTCTCTTTTTAGCGCTTAGTTTAAAAAATAAATTGAATAATTCAATAGAGTTGCGAATAGTACCCATAAATAATAAGGAATCATGAGCCACATTGCCAGGCGATGATGCAGCCACAACTGATACATAAGCACTGACAAGAAAATAACTAAAAGTGTAATATCGATTGCTGCAATGAAAATATTTCTTAAATTAAAAAATAGAGCAGACCATATAAAATTAAAAATGAACTGAATCACAAAAAGACCGACAAGATTGTTTCGCTGTTTTTTGTTGTTGTGATTAAGTAACAAATAAAGAGAAATACCCATCAATATATACAGTAAGGTCCACATCGGCCCAAATATCCAGCTAGGTGGTGCAAATGGTGGAAGTTGCAAAGAATAGTAATATTCTCCGGGATTTCCGCTAAGCAACCCTGATAAAAAGCCTAATATGACAATTCCTATAACACAAACCCAAAAACGAATATCTTTTATCATCTTCATTTTACTAACTCCTTTCTATAATAGTAGTTTACCATGAAGGCTCACAGCAAGACCTGTATTTAGTTTGTGAAGTAAGAAAAAAATTGATAATTGTTGTTATTAAAAAGTTGAACATTTGTTTATATGAATGATGTTTTTGAAAAAGATCATATGATTTGATTCTCATGTTTTCTATTTGTACTTTTCTCGTCTACTTCTGTTATAATCTGCATCTTACTTTTTTCACCTTTTTTACTTCAACATAAAATTATAAAATCATAATGTTTGTGTTAATGCAATAAAGCGTTTACAATGCGGTTATCAAATGAAGGAGGTTTCTACATGAAAAAGATTAGTACGTTATTGTTTATTGGGTTAGTTAGTTTAGGGTTGTTCGGTTTTAGCATTCCAGGTTTTGCGCATGGTTATATTACTTCTCCAGGAAGCCGTGCATACCTAGGAACATCAGCAGCAGGAAACTTAAATCAAAATGTCGGAAGAGCACAATGGGAACCGCAAAGTATCGAAGCTACCAAAAATACATTCATTGATGGAAAAATTGCTAGTGCAGGAGTCAGCGGCTTTGAGCCTTTAGATGAACAGACATCTAACAGATGGCATAAAAACATGGTTAATCCAGGAACATTAAATATTACTTGGAATTTAACAGCACAACATCGGACAAGTACTTGGGATTACTACATTACCAAACCAACTTGGAATCCTAATCAACCTTTGAAATTTAGTGATTTTGAATTGATCACAAAAATAGACGACAAAGCAACTGTTCCACCAAAAACAGTCAACCAAACGATCACACTTCCGCAGGATCGAAAAGGATATAATGTGATTTTAGCAGTATGGAATATCAGCGATACGACAAATGCATTTTATCAAGTGATAGACGTGAATATCCAATAATAATCAAAAAGGGCTGTGACAAAAACTATGTCACAACCCTTTTTTTAAATAAATAGTGTCCTCCTGTTAACTCTTCGGTCACAAGTACAGTATTCATAAAACGTGAAGAGCTATTTTTGTTTGGCTGTTCTTATTACTTGATACAGGGCAGACTTTTTCACAACCTCTTTCATTTAGTCAGCGAGTCTCGTCATCTTCACGACAACTTCACAACGTGCAGTCTGAGGAAACATGTCGACAGACTGTAAATATTCAATCTTGAACTTTTTACTTAAATCAACCAGATCTCTGGCAAGTGTAGAAACATTACAGGAAATATAAACAAGTTTTTTTGGAGGGTATTTCAATAATGATTGGATCAATGCGTTATCCAAACCCGTACGTGGTGGATCTACGATGATACCATCAGGCTGAAAACCTTCATTCAACCATTTAGGCAGAACTTGCTCTGCTGTCCCGACTTCATATCGAGTGTTGTGATATCCTAATCTTTCCGCATTTTTTTTTGCATCAGCGATTGCTTGAGGAACGGTATCCATTCCCCGTACTTCTTTGGCTTGTTTTGCTACACTTAAGCCGATCGTCCCAACTCCGCAATAAGCATCCACGATCGTTTCATTAGGCTGGACATCTAATGCTTTAATTCCTTCGCCATAAAGCAATTCGGTCTGCTGAGGATTGAGTTGAAAGAAGGCACGAGGAGAAAGATCGAAAGTCACTTCATTGATTTGTTCTTCAATGGCTTCTTTTCCCCATAAGTGGATCGTTTCATCCCCCATCACGAGAGACGTTTTTTGTGCCTGGACATTTTGCATGATTGAAACAACTTCGGGCAGTCGTTCATTGATCTCACGGATCATTGCGTTTTTTTGCGGGAATTTTTTACTGCGAGTAATAAAAACAACTTGTAACTCCCCAGTTTTGACACCGATTCTAACCATGATTGTGCGGAAGATTCCACTGTTTGTCCGTTCATCATAGATGGGTGCATCAAATTTATTCAATAGTTGAACAACAGTATTCATTACTTTTTGTGTTCGAGGTTCTTGAACCAAGCAGTCTGTTATAGGGACTAACTGATGAGAGTTTGCTTCGTATAAACCAGCTTCAATTTTTTGAGTCTGCTTATTTTTTCGTAACTGAAATTGTGCTTTGTTTCTATAATGCCAAGGCTCATCCATCCCGATCGTCGGCAAAAGTTGATAAGATCGAAAGCCTGCTGGTTTGAATTTTTCCAATGCTTGCAAAAGCAGATCCTTTTTAAAATCCAATTGGGCTTGATAAGCTAAGTGTTGTAATTGACAGCCACCGCATTCATAGTAAACAGGACATGGTGCCACTACGCGATCTTTGCTTGTTTTTTTGACTTTTATTAATTCTCCTTCTGCATAGCGAGGGGTTGCTTTCGTGATTTTCACTAGTACTTCTTCTTTTGGTAGTGCATATGGAACAAATATGATCAACCGTTTGAAATAACCGATTCCTTCACCATTTATGCCTAAACGCTTGATTTTCAAAGGAACCGTTTGTCCAGTTTTGACAATTGTTTCTGCCATAAGTATCTCCCTTTTTTCTTTTTTCTGTGGTTTATTCTAACATATAATACCTGATTACGGGGATTTTCTGTGGTATGATAGAGAATATATGTTCGAGGAGGATGTTTATGTTAACCGTTACGAGAATCAGTAAAGGCAAAGGCCCTTTCTATCGCGTAGATTTATCTGAAGGAGAAGCTTTACAAGTATCTGAAGATGTATTAGTACGCTATCGATTATTAAAAGGACGGGAATTAGACGAAGAAACTATCCAAGAGATCAAGAAGAGTAGCGGAGCTGATTTCGGTTTTCACCTAGCAATGAATTACTTAAGTTATCAGTTGCGATCGGAAAAAGAAATCCGAACATACTTAAAAGAAAAGGAAATCCTTCAAGAAGATCGAAATAAAATCGTAGCCCGCTTAAAAGAATTGGACCTTGTCGATGATTTGGTCTATGGGGAAAGTTATGTGCGCACGAATATACGCTTAAGTGACAAAGGACCAAAGAAATTAGCGCAGCAGATGCAGCAAAAAGGTTTGAAACCTGAAATCATTGAACAAGCGCTCAGCCAATATACATTTGAAGACCAAGTTCAAAATGCACATCAGACAGCCGAAAAAGCGTTTGGAAAAAATCACGGAAAAAGCCAAAAAGAATTATTGAGAAAAATCCAACAAACATTGATGACGAAAGGCTTTTCTCAAGAAGTGATCCAACAAGCGATGGCTGATCTTCCGCAAGAAGCAGATCAAGAAATAGAATATGATTATTTAGTCAAACAAGGAGATAAACTATGGCGAAGAAATTTAAGATTTGAACCTAAAAAAAGAAATCTAAAAGTAAAGCAAAGCTTATATCAAAAAGGATTTGATTTGGATATGATCCAGCGATTCATTACGGAAAAGGAAGAGGAAAGTGAATAAAGAATGGGAAAAATGGACAGATAAAGAAACAAAAGAATTTCAAGATCAGTTCATTCAATGGTATGAACAAGAAAAAAGAAACCTGCCTTGGCGCTATAATCGTGATCCTTATCGTATCTGGATCTCTGAGATCATGCTTCAGCAAACCAGAGTAGACACAGTGATCGATTATTTTTATCGTTTCATGGAATGGTTTCCTACAATTGAAGAGTTAGCAAATGCTCCAGAAGAAAAGCTTTTAAAAGCATGGGAGGGCCTTGGTTATTACTCAAGAGCCCGAAACATCCAAGCTGCTGCTAAACAGATCATGTCTGAATTTGACGGAAAAATGCCGCAAACGCCTGAAGAAATCAGCTCATTGAAAGGAATAGGCCCCTATACGACAGGAGCGATTGCAAGTATCGCATTTGGACTTCCAGAACCCGCAGTTGACGGCAACGTGATGCGAGTAGTCAGCAGATTGTTTTGCATTGAAGCAGACATCGCAAAAGCTTCTAGCAGGAAAATCTTTGATGAAGCGATGCGGAAAATCATTGATGAAAAGCATCCAGGCGAATTCAACCAAGCAATGATGGATCTAGGTTCAGCTATCTGTACACCAACTTCTCCAAAGTGTGAGACTTGTCCGATCCAAGCCTTTTGTTTAGCTAACAAACGAGGAATCCAAACGAGTTTTCCTGTAAAAACAAAAAAAGCAAAGCCAAAAGACGTTTATTATATCAGTGCGGCTCTTCAAAATCATTCTGGAGCGTATTATTTTGAAGAAAGAGATAGCCAAAAATTGCTGGCGAATATGTGGACATTTCCAATGATGGAAGTGACACAAGAGGAGTATGAGCGATTGAAAAAAGAATGGGAAACAAAGCCAGAAATCGATCTGTTTGATGACCTAGTAGCAGAAGAAGAGCAAAATCTCCCATTTGAAAAGCAGGAACTCTTTGTTTGGCAGACACGACATTTAGGAGAAGTTACTCATATTTTTAGTCATCTGAAATGGCATGTTCTCCTTTTTTACGGACGGGCAACCGAGGGAGCAGAACAAGAATTTACCGAGAACAAAACTTCGAAGTGGTTGAAGCCTGATGCATTTGATTCGGTCGTTTTTCCTAAGGTCCAAATGAAACTGGTAGATCAGTTAGAGAAAAATCGAAACAAAAGGAATCCTTTCTAGGCAAAGCTCATTTTTATTGATATAATAATTATGATGTCGGTGTAATGAACACCCAAACACAAAGCACAAAATGCTGCTTAAGGAAGGGTTGCTATGGGAGTTCCAAAAGAAGGAGAGTTTGTGACGATCCAAAGTTACAAGCACGACGGCAAATTGCATCGAACGTGGCGAGATACCATGGTATTAAAAACAAGCGAACACTCTATGATCGGCGTGAATGATCACACATTAGTCACTGAATCTGATGGACGCCGATGGGTAACGCGCGAACCAGCGATTGTTTATTTTCATAAAAAATACTGGTTCAATGTAATAGCAATGATCAGAGAAAAGGGGGTTTCCTATTATTGTAATCTAGCTTCACCTTTTTTGCTGGACGATGAGGCCTTGAAATATATCGACTATGACTTGGATATCAAGGTATTTCCTGACGGCGAGAAACGACTATTGGATGTCGATGAATATGAGATGCACAGCAAAATGATGAATTATCCGAACGATATTGACTTCATCCTAAAAGAAAATGTGAAGATTCTGGTTGACTGGATCAATAATGGAGATGGCCCGTTCTCGGAAGGCTATATTGATATTTGGTATAACCGTTACAAGCAATTGTCGCGTAAGTAAACACAAAAAAGAACAGTAAGCCAGTGAGAGATTTTTCTCAAAAGCTTGCTGTTTTTTGCTTTTTTCGAAATAAATTTTTATAAAGTCTTTTTCATATAAATATGAGGCATGCCAGCATCTTCAAAAGGATCGCCGTAAGCTGTATATCCTAGTTTTTCGTAAAAAGTTTCAGCTGTGGACTGTGCCCCTAATAAAATCGTATTATAGCCTTGATTCTTAGCAAAGTTTTCTGCTTCTTCAATCAGTATTTTTCCTAACCCTTGGTGTCTGTATTCAGAAAGAATCGCCATCCGCTGTAATTTCATTTTTCCGTTTTCTAAAGGCAAAAGACGTACAGTTCCTTGCGGTTCTTTTTTATCTGAGTACAGGACGAAGTGGATACAATGGGCTTCATCTTTGTCTATTTCTCGAGACAAAGGCACACCCTGTTCGACTACAAAAACTTGATGCCTGATCCGTACAGCATCTAAGTAAATATTGCTCATTGTATCTTTTGTTTGTACAACTTTCATGGTCTAGCCACCTTCCTTTCGTATAGTATACTGGAAAATAAAACAAATAAAAAGTATGGCAAGTTTTCAAAAATAAAAAAAGAATAAAAGAATTTTTAACGAATATAATATATACTAGTAAGAAAGAAAGGAGGAAATCTATTGTTTGAAAAACTTAGACAGTCTAAACTAATGTTTTGGTCGCTTGAATTATTAATCATAGCTGCATTGATCATGATTTCATCAGAAATAAACTTTATTTTCGAACCGATCGGGACATTTTTTTCCACGTTATTTGCACCTGTACTGATTGCAGGCTTTCTTTACTATTTATTGAATCCTATTGTCAAGCTGTTGATGAAAGCAAAAATCAAAAGAATATGGGCTGTCGCAATTGTGCTGCTCCTTTTAGTTGCAGCAATTATTTGGATTTTACTTAGTGTCATCCCAAGTCTAGTACAGCAAATTTCCTCATTGGGATCTAATATGCCTGATTTCATCAAACAGGTAGAAAGCTGGTTGAAAGAGGTAGCCGAATTGCCTTTGTTCAAGGAAGTAGATATTAATAAATATTTTGAGCAATTAGACATTTCTTACGGGACAATCATTCAGCAATTCCTTAGTGGAGTATCCAATAGTTTAGGTTCGATCGTTGGAACGATCGCTTCGGCAACCGTAGTAATCATTACAGCACCATTCATCTTGTTCTATATGTTGAAAGACGGAGAAAAACTAGTGCCAAACATCCAACAGTTTTTCCCAGAAAAAAGAAGAAACCAAATTGTGGAGTTATTGGGGCAACTGAATAAAACATTGGCTAATTACATTAGCGGACAAGCAATCGAATGTTTATTCGTTGGTACCTTCACATTTTTAGGATATATGGTAATTGGTGTGGATTATGCTTTCTTATTTGGGGTCATTGCGGGATTGACAAACCTAATCCCATATTTAGGACCTTATCTAGGACTAGCACCTGCATTTCTAGTAACAGTCTTCAATGATCCGGTAAAAGCATTACTTTGTTGTGTGGTTGTGCTAATCGTCCAACAGTTGGATGGGAATATCATTTATCCTAATGTAATTGGGAAATCACTGAAAATCCATCCATTAACGATCATTATCGTTCTTCTAGTAGCTGGAAATATTGCCGGATTGCTTGGTATCTTCTTAGGTGTTCCTTTTTACGCAATCTGCAAGACGATCATTTCCTATATAATCAAAAGCGTCAAAGAAGACAAGCAAAATGAAAACAAGAAGAAAATTGCTACGACCTCGTAGGTAGTTTTAGTACACTTGTTTTTATTGCAAAGAAAATTGCTTTGTGATACCATTTTAACGTGGCTATAGTGCCACGTTTTTTTCTATCGTAAACTAAAAATTAATTTTATAAGGAGAGAATGCGATTATGAATGCTGACCCTGAGAGTCAGTCGCTGTTAGCGCAGATTTTATTATTGATCGTTTTGACATTGATCAATGCTTTTTTAGCAGCTTCCGAAATTGCTGTTGTTTCGATCAATAAGAATCGAATCGAGCAAAAAGCTGATGAAGGAGATGTGAAATCTCAAAAGCTTTTAAAAATATTGCAGAATCCAAATAATTTCCTATCGACAATCCAAGTAGGAATCACTTTGGTCAACATTTTGTCTGGTGCTTCACTAGCTAATACTTTATCGGAACGGTTAGCTCCGGTATTAGGTGGCGGCACAGCGGCAAAAAATATTGCAAATATCATTGTGCTGGCTATTTTGACCTATGTATCAATTGTTTTTGGAGAATTGTACCCTAAACGTATTGCTTTAAATAAATCAGAAGAAGTCGCAAAGTTCACTTCAGGGCTGATACGCTTGATTGGTGTAGTAGCTAAGCCCTTCGTCTGGCTGCTTTCTGCTTCCACAAGTTTATTGGCGCGTATCACGCCGATGACTTTTGATGATGAAGATTCAAAAATGACCAGAGATGAAATGCGTTATATGCTTGAAAACGAAGGCGTATTGAATAATGAAGAATTAGAAATGCTCCAAGGGGTTTTTTCTCTTGATACGAAAGTTGCCCGAGAAGTCATGGTCCCACGAACGGATGCATTTATGATTGATATCAACGACACTGTGGAAGAAAATGTGAATAAAGTTTTATCCGAAAACTATTCAAGAATCCCTGTTTATAACGAAGACAAAGATAAAGTAGTCGGAATCCTTCATACAAAGAATTTACTAAAAGCTGCCCATAAATTCGGCTTTGATAATTTAGATATCAAGAAAATCATGCAGGAGCCTTTATTCGTTCCTGAAACGGTCTTTATTGATGATCTGTTATATGAAATGAAAAAGACGCAGAATCAGATGGCTATTTTATTAGATGAATATGGCGGCGTCGTTGGGTTAGCAACACTAGAAGACCTTTTAGAAGAAATCGTCGGAGAAATCGATGATGAATCAGATGAAGTTGAGAATCTTTATGAAAAAATCGATGAACACGAATATATCATCCAAGGACGTATGCTGATTGATGAGTTCAATGAAGCTTTTGACAGCGATCTGCATATGAGTGATGTAGATACGATGGCTGGTTATTTGATTACAGCATTAGGCATGATTCCGGATGAAGGCGAAAAGTTATCGTTTGATGTCGATAATATTACGCTGGTTTCTGAAGAAATGGAAGGTTCTCGAATCCTTAAAATCCGTGTCATTTTTCATGATCCGGAAGAAACAGAAGCGGAACCTGAAGAAGAACGAAGATACTTCAGAAAAGAATTCGAAGATGACGAGCCAAGAAGATAATTGGAAACTTGGTTATGAAAGACGTGTTGCTTGAATAAACAAGCAACACGTCTTTTCTTTTAGTCAGCTGACAAAAAAATATTTGACTCTTATGGTTTGGTGGCTTTTTCATTCGCTGAATCCATGCTATACTGATTCAGTTGTAGTAGTTGACAAAGGTTGTGAAAAAGCTATCCTGCATTAAGTAATAAGAGCAGCCAAGCAAAAACAGCTTCTCGTGTTTTTGGCTTGGGTGGGCTTATTGCTGATAGGCTGTCTCTAGAACGCCGTTTACTCGGAAAAAGAGACTGCTACACGGCTTTTGTCACAGCCCTATATGAAATTGTCTTTCTTTAAGAGATCGGACAATCTGTGCCTAGAGAAAATATAAATAATTGAATGGAAGAAATGGAGTTAGGTTATGAATAATCCAGAATTAAAGCAACAAGTGGACAATCGCAGAACTTTTGCGATCATTTCCCATCCGGATGCTGGGAAAACAACGATTACAGAACAATTACTATTGTTTGGTGGGGCTATCCGTCAAGCCGGGACCGTAAAAGGCAAAAAAACAGGTAATTTTGCCAAATCAGACTGGATGGAAATCGAGAAACAACGTGGGATTTCTGTTACTAGTTCTGTTATGCAGTTTGATTATCAAGGGAAACGAGTAAATATCTTGGATACACCAGGACATGAAGATTTTTCTGAAGATACTTATCGTACTTTGATGGCCGTGGATAGTGCGGTTATGGTAATCGATAGTGCAAAAGGGATCGAAGCACAGACAAAGAAATTATTCCAAGTTGTAAAAAAACGTGGCATCCCGATATTTACTTTTATCAACAAACTAGATCGTGATGGTCGTGAACCATTGGAATTGTTAGAAGAATTAGAAGAGCTATTAGATATCGAATCTTATCCGATGAATTGGCCAATCGGTATGGGTAAAGGGCTAGAAGGTCTTTATGATATCTACCATAATCGTGTAGAGTTTTATCGTCCGGAAAATTATCAGGATGAACGATTAGTAGAATTGGATGAAGATGGACTGCTTCCCGAAAATCATCCTCTAACTGAAAATTCCTTATATGAACAAGTCTTAGAAGAAGTAGAACTAATCAAAGAGGCTGGAGATGCATTTAATCAAGAAAAAATTGCTCGTGGCGATCAGACACCAGTATTTTTTGGTTCTGCATTGACTAACTTCGGTGTACAGACTTTTTTAGAGACTTTCGTTGAATTGGCACCAGCTCCTTATGGACACAAAACACAAGATGATCAGATGGTAAGTCCTTATGAGGAAGAATTTTCAGGTTTCGTATTCAAGATCCAAGCAAATATGAATCCAGCCCATCGTGACCGAATCGCTTTTGTCCGAATCTGTTCTGGAACATTCGAACGAGGAATGGATGTCTGTTTGGAACGTACAAATAAAAAACTGAAATTAAGCAATGTCACACAATTTATGGCAGATTCGAGAGAAAACGTCGAAAAAGCAGTAGCAGGCGATATCATCGGTGTATATGATACAGGTAATTATCAGATTGGGGATACATTGTTCGAAGGAAAACTAAAAGTTGCTTATGAAGAACTCCCTTCATTTACTCCAGAGCTATTTATGAAAGTGACTGCAAAAAATGTCATGAAGCAAAAATCCTTCCACAAAGGAATCTATCAATTAGTTCAAGAAGGAGCGATTCAGCTTTATAAAACATATCTAACGGAAGAATATATCATTGGAGCTGTTGGTCAGCTACAATTCGAAGTATTCCAATATCGTATGTTAAATGAGTATAACGCCGAAGTAATCATGTCTCCAATGGGACACAAAATCGCTCGCTGGATCGATCCAGAAGATTTGGATGAGAAGATGAGTTCAAGCCGCAATATCTTGGCTCGTGACCGTTTCGACCAACCATTGTTCTTATTCGAGAACCAATTTGCAGAACGCTGGTTTGCGGATAAATATCCTAATGTAAAATTAAAAAGTTTGATGTAAAGAAGTCTTGACAAGCTGCCCTGCATCAAGTAATAAGAATAGCCAAACAAAAACAGCTTCTCATATTTTGTTTAGAGCCGTGACGGATTTTCCGTGACGGCTCTTTTTACTATCGCGAATTGTAAAATTAAGTTAGAAAAATAA
>NZ_KV833939.1:0-6334 GCF_001837725.1 Enterococcus sp. HMSC072F02 | reverse complement strand
TTTCTATTTACACAAAATATTTTACACTCTCCTTCTAGATGGTCATTCATGTTAGAAGAATCAAACTATTTTTTTACTGTCGTAATAATATTAAAACACTAGAACAAATCAATTAAATTCCATAAAATATAAATAATAGACCTAGCATCATCTGGTATAAAATGGATGCTAGGTCCGTTATATTTACTCAAAATTGATTCTACGAATAGATCTTCTTATCATTTCTATTTTAGTAGTCATGCGTTGTTGTTCTTCTAAAGGTGGTAATGGTATAAGTAGTTTAGATAAATTTGTACCATTTACATTTGGTTGCCCAGTTCCGTAAGAAATTTTTTCTAATAACTTCCAATATAATGGCGAGTCTAAGAAGCAGTCTACGTATTCTGATAATAATTTCTCAACTAACCTAATTCGAATCAAGTAAGAAGCAAAAACAGATTCCTCACTTATTTCCTTAACCAAGAAACTTTTTCCCATAGTTCCTCCTGTCCTTGCTATCAAAATGTCATTTTCTTCCAATCTTAAATCAACTAGTTTAGAATTACTAATATCACAGTAAGGCACACTGGACCAATTTACACGTCCCTCTTGTATATCTGTGATTCTCAAAAACTTAACATTGCCTTGTTTTTTCGCCGAATCTGTATAGCCATATTGAATCTTAGTAGAAATACTTCCTAAATAAACCCATAGTCGAACATCGCTAGATGATTTTTCTTGTCGTTCTTTATGAACAACAGTGATCATCTTGAGTTGTCCGACTATTTTTTAGTTGCAGCAATCTTTTTGGGACGCTTATTTGCATGAAGCAACGTTGCTAAGTCTAGTAATAAAACATTGGCTAACACAGGATTGGCTTTCTCGCGATACGCTGCGGCGCCACTTTCAAACAATACTGCTAGACGATCTTCTACAACAACGATTTGTTCCAAATACGGTGGAAATTTGATTCGTTTTAGGATCCGGCTAGGAGAGTCCCGCTCGGACACTAAGAGTTCCGAGGTATAAGGACCATAAGAACGACTGGCTAAGAGATAATGGCCATAAAAAGCCACACCTTGAATCTTATCAGATGTTTTTCTGCTCATTGTCACGGTTGGTTGGATTTTGTCTTTGCGGCGAATTGCTGTTTTCATTTCAGCTATCGTCGGCAATAGATAGAAAGTCAACTGTCCTTCACCTTTTAGTGTGAAGTTGCCAGATACCAGTTGATCATTGTTTTGAGTCAAATACGATGCTTGTGGAATCTCTGAGAGATCAGTTGTCAGCCAATAAGCGATTGGCTGTCCCGTCTCTTCAGATGTATCTGCTAAGATATCGATCAAACGTAAAGCGGCTACTCGTCCAGTAGCAGATCCTGTGATTGTCAACCATAAAAGTTCCCGTTTTGTATCATATACTAAGCCCCCTACATGTGGCCGTTTAGGTAAAATCAGCAGTTTGATCGGCTGTCCTGTTTCTCTATCCAGTACCTGAATAATAGAATGATGCTGATGGTCATAGCAGTAGGCAGAAATAAACACAAAATCTTGAGAAAAAGCCAACCCTTGCGGCGTCATCCATTGACAAACCTCATTTTCGCCGGTTTCCGGCACCACCATTCTTGTTTCTGTTAATCCAGGAATGTTATATTGTTTTGCTTCAGCCTTTTCCCAAGCTGCTTGAACAATAGGATACCGTTTTAACTTTTTTTCAATATCCTGATGTATCCGTTGCTGCTTCCAATGCTTAAACTTTAGGACATAGTAAACAAGGAGGCCAATGACCAGCAACACTAAAATCATTATTGCTACCCGCTGTGTCATTTTTTTGCCTCCTTGTTCTATTCGATCAATCGTCCATATACCGCTATTAATTACCGTAACTACATGTTTCTTTTACTAGCGTTTCTTTATAGGATCTTTCATAATCTCATTTATAGTAACATTAAGAATCCCTTATTCTACTATAGTCACTTCCACATCAATATTGCCTCTTGTTGCTTTAGAGTATGGGCAAAATGCGTGGGCTTCTTCTGCGATTTTCTCTGCTTGGTCCTTCTCAAGTCCTGGCAAAGAAACTTCTAAAACAACCCCGATTTGGTAGCCCCCATCTTCTAATTGAAATAAAGATACCCGTGCTTTGACTTCAGAATCAGACTCAAGATTATTTTCTTCCAGCATGTGTTGAACCGCGCCGTTGAAGCAAGATGCGTATCCAGCCGCAAAAAGTTGTTCCGGATTTGTCCCTTCACTATGGATTCCTGGGCGGTCGATCTTCATGTGCATACTTCCGTTTGGTGCCTCAACCTCGCCATCACGGCCTCCACGATTGATCATTGCTGTTTCGTACATTTTTTTCATTGAGATCATCCTTTCTTTCGTCGTTCTATATTAAGTGTAACGAGTATTTTTTAATCTGACAAAGGTAATGCTTGCATTCGGCGACATCAGTTAGACAACATCGATGATCAGTGATAGAAGCAGTTTATCTATACAAAAAAAGAAGGGTTCTATGATATTTGGTGTTGTTACTCAAGGCGAGTAAGGACACCAAATATCATAGAACCCAAATAGTTAAAGAAAAAACTTAATCGTTGAAAGAAGCCCAATTGCTTAAAGAAGGCAAACTGACTAATCGACGGAATCCGTGCTAATCCGTAAAGACCTGCAATTAGTAAACTAATAACTGTTAAAACAAGATAAAAATGGCTAAGCGTACCATGACCACTTTGACGATAAAGCAGAACAAGTAACAATGGGAAAAGTAGAAAGCCTGCATAGCCTAGCCCAGAACCTATATTATGGATCCAAGTCGATAGATTCCAAGAACTTTCATTCGTATTGATACTGAATAACCCAGTAAAAATACAATCACCTATCCCATATAAACCAACTGTTGCAACAGCAAGTATTGCAAGTGTTTTTGATGTTCCAACAAATAGGTGATACAACGCAGGCAACGAAAGAACAAAAAAAAGTCCAGATACAACTGACCAGACCAAGAAAGCACGTCTGACTGGACTATCTACGTCACCAAACACACTAATTACGGTAGTCATTTGATTCAGTTTGGGATAAAAAAGGCCAAGGATATACGGTGTCGATAAATCACTAATCACACCTAATAATAAAAAATAAAAACCATATTTTTGCAAAAAAATCATTTTCTTCCCCTACTTTTTAGTGATTATTCGATACATCCAACAATCAAATTTTTTCACATTTTAACACATATTTTTATTCTAGTTGCCTTTTGAACAATCAATAACATAAAGGTGAGTTTCTTCTACATTTTAAAAAATCGAATGGCACTGAAGAGTTCAGTTGTCAGCATCAATCTCCTACTCAAAAAGGCAAAAAAACGTAAGTCAGATGTTGTTGACATCTCACTTACGCATCCATTGATTGAAAATTTCTTAGTAAAATCTACTAGCCTAAAAATTTGAAGACTTCTTCTCGATCATACAGTTTAAATACTTTCTCGCATAAAAATTGAGTAATTAGTGCCGCAAAAACAGGGATGACTAACCAACAAAGAACAACAAGAAAGCCATTTAGCCCTGCATCTAAAGAAGCCAACGGACCAACAAGTCCGACCACGCCGAAACCAGCAGAAGCAGGCGTACCTGAAATAGAAAATAGAGCGACAGGAATAGCTGTAATCACTGCACTAACTAAACAAGGAATAAGAATCACAGGTTTTCTAAATAGATTAGGCATCATCATCTTCATAGCGCCTAAAGCAATCGCAATTGTCACACCTGACTTATTAACCTTCCAAGAGTTCACTACTAAAACAAAAGTGGTTGCAGCTACGCCCATCGCAGCCGCACCAGCAGAAACACCATCTAGTTGGATTGCCATTCCGATTGCTACTGTTGAAATAGGAGAGATAATCAAAAAGGCAAAGGAACAACCAATCAAGATAGACATTAACAGCGGTTGTAAGGTAGTGAAGTTATTAATCAATGATCCAATTGCAGAAGTAATTGCTGTTACAAAAGGGAATAAATAAAAACCAAGTAAACCTGCACCTACACCTACAACAATCGGTGTTAACACAATCGACACTGACCCAAAACTATTTCCAATCAGTAAAATCAGCCCGACAGCAATCGATGCTGTCAGCATCGTATTAATAATATCGCCTGTACCAGCACCAACGTAAACACCCGTTTCACCCAAATCAGGTGTGAATTTGACTACACCAGAACCAACAAAAGAAGCTCCGGCTACAACCATCATTCTCATCGGATCAAATCCAAATTGTAAGGCAATCAAACCACCAATGATCAAAGGTGTTGCTAGTTGAAAAATAACTGCTAACTGTGCGATCGTTACCGCAAAGGGATACGCACTAAAATATTTTAAAATGGCACCTAATACTGCATTAGGAATCAATCCAATAATGATTCCTGTTGCTGTACCAGCGAGGACTTTATTCAGAAAAATTTTCGGTGATATTTTTTGTGAAGTTTCCATTCAATCTCTCCTTTATTTTACGTTCAAACTATCTTCTTTTGCATGGACAAGCTCAGTCAAGAAATCACAATAAGGCGTCGCAACACCATATTTCTTCCCTTTTCTAGAAATTGCGCCATTGATATAATCGATTTCTGTTAATCGATGGTTCTTAATCAAGTCTTGATACATTGAAGGATAATGTAACCCAATTGTTTCCGGGTCAAAACAAGATTCACAATGTGCAATGACTTCTGGGACATCTAGTTCAATCTTCTCTACTGCTGCTACTTTGGCAAACTCATTGACAATCGTCGCCACCATTTTATGAGCAGTCGATGTTTTTCCTAGCTCAGCCATATTAACGTCTAAGATTGTGCATAGTCCGTTCATTGTTCCGTTCACACATGCTTTGCGATAAATAGAATAGTGAATATTGTCAGAAAAATGAGCATTTAATCCTGATTCAGACAATTTGTCTGCTAATTTTTTTGCAGCTGCTTCTTTTCCATCACCTAAATTTTGTAATTCTACTGAACCACTTCCAAATAATTTGACCTGACCAGGACCTTCAAGACCTGCCGTCCACATGGTATTTCCAATATAGATATTTTCCATTGGTACAAATTTCTCAATAATATCTTCATGCCCGATACCATTTAATAGACATAAGACCTCTGTATCTTTTTTGATTAATGATTGGATATCCTGCAGCATTTTTTCCAGCTGCATCGCTTTGGTAAATAGAATAATCAGATCAACTTGATCTTCTTTTTCTACTTCGGATTGAAGAACGATTGGTAGTTTTGCTTCTACCTCTTTACCATTAAAATTTGCTTGTAATCCATGTTCTTTGATTTGTTGGACATGTTCTGCCCAGCCATCGATTAATAATACTTCGTTCCCACTTTGGTGAAGCATCAACCCAAAGCGACTTCCCATTGCGCCAGCGCCTGCAATTGCTATTTTCATTGATTCTTCCTCCTTTTTCTTTCTATTATACTCATTTGAGAATCTTTTCACAACCTCGTTTTGTTATTCTTCTCTTATTTATCATGTTTATATCCACCATTCAAGTTATTCTATCAGCAAATCAATAAAAACTGGAATAGAATCCCAATTTTATCGTAAGAGAAACTAGACTAGCAATAAGAAAATAGAAACATTCATAGAAAAAACCTCACTCCTCTGATTATAAAAGAGGGGGCATTAACCTCGTGTATACTAAAACCTTCCATTCATTCGATGGATGATTTTCTTTTTGTGAAAAAATATTCATTGTAGTACGATGTTGCGCAACACAGACGGATGGTATTGCTTATTATTTATTAAAATCGAACAATACACTTATTTAAAAACTTCTTTCCCAGATTTTCTTCCATTTTTACAGTTATAACTAGTATTATCATGAAAAATAGCCTTTTATTGTCTATGGGAATAATAATTTAAAATTGGTACTTTTTTATTAATTAGTTCATCGCCCAATAATCTCTCCAGTTTCTTAGCATCTCCTGACTCAACCGGAATTATCCAAGCCCAGTCCAAATAATTTTTTAAAATCTCATCATATTTTGCAAATATTTCATTGCCATATTCCGTCCTTAAAATTATATTTTCAGTGCCAGACAAGTGATTTGTATTGAGTTGATAAAAAAGATCTCCATCTAAAAAAATATCATTAGAAGAAGATTTCCCCACAGTAATGACCATTCCATCAGCTCTATGTGTTACATACAAATAATTGTATGACCTCATTTCACCTAATGAATCAATTATTTCTTGCCCTTTAGCTCTAATATATTGATCTCTATTACCTATCTCACTCTTATTTAACAAAAGTTTGGATAGGCTACAATTAACTATGGATAGGCTACAATTAACTAGACAGAAAA
>NZ_KV833938.1:0-5116 GCF_001837725.1 Enterococcus sp. HMSC072F02 | reverse complement strand
CTAGGAAAAAATTAACTAGCACCACGGGTATTACAATAATAATCGTAATAGCTAATGAAACAATTTCTCAATCTTTTTACCACTCCAACAAAAGTATCTTCGATTAATACTTGCTCAAGTTATGTGCAGCTACGAAAAAGTAGGTACCGAGGTACTTTCTTTTTCGCAGCTTTTTTTGGACTTATGAGAAGTACATTCGCTGGAAGAATACGATATAAAACGAGCTTTTTCACTAAAGATATTAATAGAGTGAAAGAAACAAGCTTTTGTTGTCAGTTTTTTCACTTTTCTAAAAATGAAAATAAAAAATTCTGGAAGTGGAGAAGAATTTTGCTTGCTATACTTTGTCTTGTAGAAAAGAGGTGGACAAAATAATGCAAGCTCAAATAAGCGATTTTCCATAACCTTGGTAGGAATGACAAATTAAATAGGAAAGGGAAGTAATAATATGGATAAAAAAAAGTTATCTCTATTCGGTTTTTTTGCCCTGACAGCTTCCATGGTTTTGACTGTTTATGAGTATCCGACCTTTGCAACATCACAATTACATTTGGTTTTCTTTCTTCTTTTGGGAGGTATTTTATGGTTTCTACCAGTTGCTTTATGTGCTGCAGAAATGGCAACAGTTGAAGGATGGAAAGATGGTGGGATTTTCAGTTGGGTTAGTCAAACTTTAGGAGAACGTTTTGGTTTTGCAGCTATTTTTTTCCAATGGTTTCAAATTACAGTAGGTTTTATTACAATGATCTACTTCATACTAGGAGCGCTGTCGTATGTAATTAATTTTCCAGAGCTTAATACAGATCCATTTATCAAGTTTATTGGTGTATTAGTCATTTTCTGGGTACTGACTTTTTCACAGTTGGGCGGGACCAATCGTACCGCTAAAATTGCTAAAGCAGGATTTGTCATTGGAATTGTTATTCCTTCGATCATTCTCTTTGGTTTAGCAGCAGCCTACTTTATCGGCGGTAATCCGATTCAAATGGCTATTAATGCGAAAGCTTTTATTCCTGACTTTTCTCAGCTTTCAACTTTAGTAGTATTTGTATCTTTTATATTGGCTTATATGGGCGTAGAAGCTTCAGCATCACATATTAATGAGCTGGAAAATCCCCAAAGAAACTACCCATTGGCAATGTTTTTACTAGTGATTTTGGCCATCGCCTTAGATGCAATCGGCGGTTTCTCAGTAGCAGCGGTTATTCCACAACATGACTTGTCTCTCAGTGCTGGTGTAATCCAAACATTTGAAATGCTTATTTTACATTTTAACAGTCATTTGCATTGGTTGGTAAAAGTGATTGCTCTCATGATTGCCTTTGGCGTTATGGGTGAAGTTAGTTCTTGGGTAGTTGGTCCATCACGAGGGATGTTTGCAGCTGCTCAGCGAGGTCTGTTACCAGTTTTCTTCCGGAAAACTAATAAACAAGGCGTTCCAGTTCCGTTGATTATGATACAAGGAATTATCGTTACTATTTGGGCAGCAGTCTTAACTTTTGGTGGAGGAGGCAACAATTTATCATTCTTAGTAGCAATCTCCTTAACTGTTGTTATTTATCTCGTAGGATATTTACTATTTTTCCTAGGTTACTTTGTATTAGTTTTTAAGAAAAAAGACTTAAAACGAACTTACAATGTACCAGGAAAAACTGTTGGCAAAACGATTATCGGTGGAATTGGTTTTATTTTATCAGTGTTCGCATTGCTTATCTCTTTTGTACCACCAGCTTCAATTGCAGCTAGTGAGCACCGAACATACCAAATCATACTACTTATTAGCTTTGTAGTGACTGTTCTTTTACCTTTTATCATTTATGAAGTACATGATAAAAGTGCTCACACAACTATTGAGGAACCTACTCACGTGAAAGCTGAAGACGTTAATCCCGCTGTTTATCCAGCTGCTAGAGGAGAGCACCACGTTACAAAAAATGATGAACATATTTTAAAACATTAGGAGGAATTCATTATGTTATACGGAAAAGATAATCAAGAAGAAAAAAGCTATTTGGAACCAATTTTTGGCTCTGCAAGTGAGGATGTTGTCTTGCCTAAATATAAGTTAAACAAAGAATCCATTGAACCACGAATTGCTTATCAATTAGTACAAGACGAGATGTTGGATGAAGGAAATGCGCGATTAAACTTAGCTACTTTTTGTCAAACGTATATGGAACCTGAAGCAGTGAAATTGATGACCCAAACGTTAGAAAAAAATGCAATTGATAAATCAGAATACCCACGAACAACGGAAATTGAAAACCGCTGTGTAAATATGATTGCTGATTTATGGCATGCTCCAAATAATGAAAAATTCATGGGAACTTCAACGATCGGCTCTTCAGAAGCCTGCATGCTGGGTGGTATGGCCATGAAATTTGCTTGGCGTAAACGTGCTGAAAAATTAGGTCTTGATATTCAAGCAAAAAAACCTAACCTGGTGATCTCTTCTGGTTACCAAGTTTGTTGGGAAAAATTCTGTGTATATTGGGATGTGGAACTGAGAGAAGTCCCAATGGATGAAAAACATATGTCAATTAATCTAGATACTGTCATGGATTATGTGGATGAGTACACAATTGGTATTGTAGGTATTATGGGTATTACTTACACTGGTCGTTATGATGATATCAAGGGTCTGAATGATTTAGTTGAAGCTCACAATAAACAAACTGACTATAAAGTATACATTCATGTTGACGCTGCATCGGGTGGCTTTTATGCACCATTTACTGAACCTGATCTAGTTTGGGATTTTCAATTGAAAAATGTTATCTCAATTAATTCTTCAGGTCACAAATATGGTTTGGTATATCCAGGTGTGGGTTGGGTCTTATGGCGTGACCAACAATACTTACCAGAAGAATTAGTATTTAAAGTTAGTTACTTAGGTGGAGAAATGCCAACTATGGCTATCAACTTCTCTCATAGTGCAGCACAACTAATTGGTCAATACTACAACTTTGTACGCTATGGCTTTGATGGTTATCGTGATATTCACCAAAGAACTCATGATGTTGCTGTTTATTTAGCCAAAGAGATCGAAAAAACTGGTATTTTTGAAATCATTAATGATGGATCAGAATTGCCACTTGTGTGCTATAAGCTGAAAGAAGATCCCAATCGCGAATGGACACTATATGATTTATCTGATCGTCTGTTAATGAAGGGATGGCAAGTCCCAGCCTACCCATTACCTAAAGACTTGGATCAATTAATTATTCAACGCTTAGTTGTTCGAGCAGACTTTGGAATGAACATGGCTGGTGATTATGTACAAGATATGAACCAAGCAATTGAAGAGTTGAATAAAGCTCATATTGTTTATCATAAAAAACAGGATGTGAAAACGTACGGCTTTACTCACTAAAATTCTTCAGAGAAATATAAAAGAAGTTAATTAACTAATAAAAGGAGTTGTGATTACCACACAGCTCCTTAAATCTATTTGAATAAATATATGATATTCATTTGTTACACTCTCAATCTTAGCTGTTGTTCTATTCATCATTACTCTTATTGTAAGTAGTTCAGTCAAATTTGCTTTTTCAATTGATCGATAACAGTATGAATTGTTTGAAAAGTAATCGGATATATAATTGTTTTCTCACTACCTAAGCCTTCTTGGTATAAAGAACTATCGCAAAGTATAATCCGCTGAGTACAAAAGAAAGTGTCGTCTACTATTTCTCTAAGTTGTTTACAAATGATATTACTAATAGAAAAGTGTTCTCCCAAAATGTCTTCTAACTGTTGTCGATAGTATAAATACCTAAAGTCTGACGGAGCTACTATGAATACTTCAATTGGAGATTTCCGTTTATGCTCATTTAAAAGACTTAAACTAATGGTTAGTTTACGAATAGAATTCTCATTCCAACGCAGAAATAAATTGTTTTGTTTTCGCCATTGTTCAAGAATTTCATGAACTTCTAAGTACAAAGCGCGTTGCTCTTCATTTAACAAGTAAGTCTTATCAGGTTGAAATATCTGAATATCAGCCCAAAGTGAGCGGATAAACGGGAGAAGTGCTTTATCAAAAAGTATCTGATTTTCTTCAGATATATTCAGAGATAAGATAAGTTTTTGACGGAGCTCAATCACCAAAGGGTCATCTGCTACATGGTTTTGATAAACAACGTTCAAGTCTTTTTGTAACAATTCAAAGTTATCGCATAGATAATTTCTAGAGTTGAATAGAAAGTAGATATAAAAGCATTCATCTTCGTCATGACATAAAGAGAAAGAAAGTTGCTCTAATCCTTTCTGTATTAGCTGAAACAAGAGAGTATGTCGGGTAACTCTTTTTTCTTCCTGACTAAAATATATTGGGTTAGTCTTAGATCTCTGCAAACCGATAGCGATACCTAATAAAATAAATTGTTTTTCAACTGTAGGGTAACTTCTTGAAAAAAAATGTTTTTCTACATAATCAATCAATTGTTGACCGCTTTGAATAATTGATTTATTTAGCTGGATCAACTCCGTCCGATTTGTCTCATAGATTATCGTTAGTAACAAACTTCGATAATCCTTTTCAGGAATTTCAAAATGGCCATCAGCATTTAAGTACTGCATTTGTTTAAAAAAATCAATCAACTCATTTCGTAAGTTGTAAACTTTGCTTAACGAAATGAAGGTAGTATCAGCTATATTACTCCAATTGTGTTCCCCTGATAAATAATGTCCTAATACATTGAAAAAGTCAGAGCGCTGATAGATGAGTTGAGTGAGTGCCAACCTCGAAAACGAAGAGTCGAATGCGACTGTAAAGCTACTTCTAGCTTTCTCCACTGAAATAATTTGCTGATGGAGTATGTCGGTAATGCATTCCAAGTCGTTAGTGACAGTGAGTGGGCAAACGTTCAATTGATCTGCTATTTCGCGAATCTTAATGGTCCCTTTTTCGTGTAATTGCTCACAAATGTAAACTTGACGAAAAATACTTTTCTCCAGATAGGTTTCCAACATAGTACTCCTCCTAGTCATTTTATACATAACTATTATAACTCTACCAATCGGAATAGTCCTGTAATATATTGAATCAAAAATATAAATTAGAAAATATGGAATGGCAACAGTTTTTTGACAAATTTTATAAGGTGCATAACTT
>NZ_KV833937.1:0-26671 GCF_001837725.1 Enterococcus sp. HMSC072F02 | reverse complement strand
ATGATGTTCTCCTCTAATCTTAGTATGTTTTTAGTGTTCTATCGAACAAACAGTACGTTCAATAGGTAAACTAGCTATAACAATAGATATTAAAGTTAACGGACAAGAGGGCCTTTTTTAGGTAGCTAAAACGTAATAATGAAAATTTATTTCTAGAGATAGGAGTCAATCAGCTAGTCTGATCGACTGTTTTAACAAGTTGACTTTCTTTTTAACTTTTGATACCATTTAAAACACAAATCGTAATTGTTTCGATTTGTGTTTTTTAGCATGACTACAATCAAAGAAGAAAGTGGGTCGTCCATATGGAAAAAACAGATATCTCAAGTGCATACCGCCGCTTGAAAAGCCCAAATATCAAAACACGAAAACGTGCGCTGAAGATCATCAAAGATGTGAAACGGAATAGTGGGAAAAGGTAAGAAGAAGGAAACTTAATTAAAAAAATAGCCGAAAAACGTTTTTTGGCTATTTTCAATAATCGGTTTTTGTGTAAGGTTTCCGAAAGAACTGCTGTTGATTTTCCATTTTTAACATATGATAAATTGGTAGAATCTTTCTTTTCAAATTGATACCATTCCCTAATTCCAGTTATATAGTTAACTACAGAACCACAAAGCACGTACGTTTATAAAAGTATTATCTGTAGTTATTTTTCAATTCCCTTTCAACCTCTTATTTTGACCAGTAGTATTGATCACTTTACCTTTTAACACCTTTGTTCGTTTTTGAAACATTTTTAGTCAAGAATGGAAACGTAACTACATAATCAAAGGTTTTGCGAAATATTTCATGAAATATTTCATGTAGAAGCGAGCAATACGGTTGCGAATAACCATTATCGTTTAATAAGCAGTTACGAAAGCTCCCAATATCTCTAACGTTCAGCTCACTCCATTTCTTTTCTTCAAAAAAATCAGTGATTCGTATCTCTTTCTATTTGTCGAAAAAGTTAACTTTAAAAAGTAATGCCGAAAAAATATGCAAAAAAATAAAAAAGCAGTTACTATTGCTAGAATAACATCAAGGAATAATAAGTTTTGGTTTTCAGATAATAGTCGATAAGTTGTGTATTGGAATTTTAGATACAGTAATAAAGTATTTTTCATGAAATTTTGTGAGAATCACTATTACAAATATCTTTAATAAAATTAATGGTTAAGGAGGAACTTAAAGTAGAATGTAAATGAATAGTTGTAGTCAGTCGATTGTGATACTAGACTCAAAGTTGCAGGAATAAGTTTTTCAATTTGTGATTGGAAGATAAAAAATGAAAAAGAAGGGCTTTTTTTATACTTTGTTGATTGTAGTGTTTATTTTCCCTCTGTTTAGCCAAGTAACATTTTCTATGACTCAACCAGTTTCAAGTGAGGAACATGATAACCTTTTTCGTGCTACAGAAGAGTTTAAGAAATATCGGGAAAATATTGTTCCGGAGACTCCATTAGCTAGTGAGCCAATTACTGATATTGATGGAAACCAAATAGGATGGTATATACAGTACGAAGTTATGGTGGTAAATAATGACTCAATAGTAAAAAATACAGTAGTCTTAGAGCTAACACCGATTGAAAAGGTGAGTTCATTGTTAACGTATATTTATACTGATGAAAGTGACGAGACTGAGATCATTTTAACGGATTACTCAAAAATTGCTACTGATAAAAAAGTATATATTGTGGATGTAGACACTAGTGAAATACTTTATGATATAGAAATTGATGAAAATTTACTAGATGTAGCACAAGAAATCGATCATCAAAAGCAGGAAGCTATTCGATATGCTGGTAGAAAAGGGAAAAGAAAATATTTATTACGTGAATGTAGCAAAAGTTAGAGAAGATGAAAATGAGTGGAAAGAATTCAAGAGTCGCTACTCAATTAACTCGACTCCGACATTTACAGTTTACAGAGAAGGATCGATAGAAAAAACTGTTTTTTGGACTAAAGAAAGTGGAATATCTTTAGCTGAAGTAGAAGAGTTTTTGGATTATGTTAGTATGCAACAGTAAGGGAGTTCTTATTATGAAAAATTTTGACACATATTATGTTATTGTTTTTTCGATATCTTTGCTGTTAATATTACTAACTTTAATGCAGTATAAAGAGTATCCAGAGTATTTTATTTTAACTTTTGTATATTTAGTAAGTAGCTACACACTTCTATATAAATTCAGAAGTTCTTCTAGAGTTTCTAAAGTTTGTTTCTTAATTAGCTTATTGATTCTATAATATTTTTGATTTATATAGGAAATTAAAAATATTATAGAATCAACACTCAGAGAACGGGTTGGTTTTTAATAGATTTAATAAGTACTGATAATGAAATTTCTCCTGGTTGGGAAAACGAAGTTGGTTACCCTGTAGAAGAATTTATTCAAGATTACTTTGCGGAGTATGCCGATAGGATAATGAGAGATTACGTAACAGATAAAACTCAAGAAGTCATCAATCAATCCCAGTCATTAAATGAAAAAGTCAAAGATACACTGCTATATTTCACTAAGGATATAGCAGTGTATCTTTCATGTCGTTTCACTGGCAGTTTTTTATAAAAGGAGGTGTGCATTTCAGTTGCTTTTCTTTGGTAGTTAGTTGAATCGTTTAAGAATTAACGGATGTGGCAGACAGGTGCTCTGTCCAAAAACCAGTAAAATCTTTGATGGTTCCATCTTTATTTAGCTGTGCCTGTTCAAATACTGTTTTGTTTTTACCGAATGGATCAATTGCAATAATTGTTCCGATCCCCGCACGTTTGGCAGCAAGTAATCCTGAGTAAGCATCTTCGATAACAAGACAATCAGCCGGAGCTAAGCTCAGTTTGTCTGCCGCTTTAAGAAAAATATCCGGTTGCGGTTTCCCAGGGAAAGAGCCGTCGTCATAGACAATCTTGTCCCAGTCAAACCAGCGGGCTAAATCGAAAATATCAAAATAAAAAGCAACATTCTCTTTGACAGTAGCCGTGGCAATCGTTAATGGAATCTGTTGGTCAGTCAGCTGGTCAAGAGTCGCTTCAAGCCCTTTTGTCAACTGAAGCTCGTTTTCATTTTGCAAGCAAAGCATACGATAATAGCTTTCTTTTTCTTCTGACAATACGGCGATCTCAGAGGCGGTCAAATGCTCTGAAATGAAATGTTTCAAAATCTCCGTATTCGTCCGACCATGAATATTTTTTAAAATATCCTCGTCTGATAAACCATCTTTTGTATGATCATGTATCATATGCAGCCAAGCAGCTTCATGCAGATGAGAGTCCAAAAACATTGTTCCGTTGAAATCAAATATAATCCCTTTCATAGTTACGCTCCTATAGTGGTATTTTCGGTTGAATCAGCAATTTGCAGATCGACATATTGTGCATAGTGCTCTTGAACCTCCCGCGATATCTGGCGATCCGTAATGAGCAGATCGAAATCATGCAAATTATAAAACACATAAAAATCATCTCGATTGAATTTTTTATTATCAACGAGTAGATATTTCTTACGGGAATTATTTAGAGCGATCTGCTGTGCTTCTCCTTCTTCGGTACTGTAAGTAGAGATCGCTTCGTTGTGAACGCCATTTGAACTGATAAATGCTTTTGTAAACTTTAGTCTTCTTAAATTGTCGTTGGTGATCGGTCCGACAAATGCGCCGGTATTTTTCCGGAAATCACCGCCAATCAGTAGAATTTCTGGTCCATCTGCTTGAGCAAGAATATCAAAAACTGGATAATTATTTGTAATGATCCGAATTTTCTTGTTCAGTAAATGCGTCGCCAATAGTTCGATTGTTGTACCTGGTCCTAAGAAAATCGTTTCTCCCTCGTGAATCAAGGAGGCTGCTGTGGCAGCAATTTCTTTTTTTTCTTGAATCTGCAGAGTGGCTTTTTCAGTGTGAGAAAGTTCTTGATCTAAAGTGTAGGAAAGACTTTGAGCCCCTCCATGGACACGCAGCAGCTTGCCCGATTTTTCTAATTCATCTAAATCTCTGCGAACGGTCATATCAGAAACATCTAATTGATTGATGATTTCATTAACGGTAAGGATTCCTTTTTTATTGACCATTTCTACGATAGTAAGCAATCTTTCTTTTTTCAACATCGTCTTCACCTCTAATTTAAGGATAATCTATCATATAAACGGACAACAGTCAATCTAATTCGAACAAAAGTAAACATTTAGGGTGGCGTTTATGTTTTTTACAATAGATTTTATTGCTATTTTCTGGTTTTTATGATTATTTGTGTTTGTTTTTGTTGACAAATGTTTTGGATGCGTTTGCAATGCAATCAGTTAGAAAGAGCGAAAACTGATTATAGATTTGAGGAGAGATGTACATGCTTAAATTACCAGAAGATTTTATTTTTGGCGGAGCCACAGCAGCCTATCAGGTTGAAGGAGCCACTCAGGAAGGTGGCAAAGGCGCTGTTGCTTGGGATGACTTTTTAGAGGAACAAGGGCGATTCAGTCCCGATCCGGCAAGTGATTTTTATCATCAATATGCAAAGGACATTGAATTGTGTGAACGTTTTGGTGTAAATGGTCTAAGATTATCCATTGCTTGGAGCCGCATTTTTCCTGATGGAGCTGGGAAACCAAATCCAGAAGGAATCGCTTTTTATCATCGTGTGTTCGAAGAATGTAAGAAAAGAAACGTAACGCCGTTTGTGACGTTGCATCATTTTGATACCCCTAAACGTTTGTTTGACCATGGAGATTTTTTGAATCGAGAAACAATAGAAGCATTTGTTTCCTATGCCATTTTTTGTTTTCATGAATTCAAAGAAGTCAAGGTGTGGAGTACCTTTAATGAAATCTATCCAGTTGCAACCAATCAATATTTGTTAGGTGTTTTCCCACCAGGAATCAAATATGATTTTACAAAGATCGTCGCCTGTCTTCATAATATGATGGTTGCTCATGCCCGTGTAGTGAACTATTTCAAAGAAAACGAACTTCCGGGTGAAATTGGTGTAGTTCACTCATTAGAGACGAAATATGCGGCAACAGACGCGCCGGAAGATAAGCATGCTGCCTTTTTAGACGATGCATTGTCGATCCGTTTCTTATTAGATGCTACCTATTTAGGCTATTATTCAACTGAAACCTTGACTGCTCTTGATGAGATATGTGAAGCAAATCAGGCCAGCTATCATTTTCCTGAAGAAGATTTCGTTGAATTGAAAAAAGCATCCACGCGTAATGACTACTTAGGGATCAATCACTACCAATGCCATTTTGTCAAAGCTTACGATGGAGAAAATGCAATCCATCATAACGGTACGGGTGAAAAAGGGACCTCTGTTTATAAAGTGAAGGGAATCGGAGAACGCATTTATAAAGAAGGAATTCCTCGAACTGATTGGGACTGGCTGATTTATCCAGAAGGTCTATATGACTTGTTGCTGCGAATTAAAAGCGATTACCCACATTACAACAAAATCTATATCACTGAGAACGGGATGGGGTATAAAGATCAGTTTGAAGATGGCATTATTATGGATCAGCCGAGAATCGACTATTTGAGAGTCTATTTTGAATCCTTAAGCAAGGCGATAACAGCCGGGGTAAATGTGAAGGGGTATTTTTTGTGGTCGCTTATGGATCTTTTCTCATGGACAAATGGGTATAACAAAAGGTATGGCTTGTTTTATGTTGATTTTGAAACCCAGAAGCGTTACCCAAAAGAATCAGCTTACTGGTACAAGTTGGTCAGTGAAACCAAAACGATTATTTAATAAGTGATAATGGAGGAAGAAAAGATGAATAAAGAGGAATTACAAATGCTTGGTTTTGAGATCGTTGCATATTCAGGCGACGCTCGCAGTACATTATTGAAATTATTGAAAGAAGTAAGACAAGGAAACTTTGAACATGTTGATTCGGGGTTGAAAGAAGCCGACGAAAATTTAACCCTTGCACATAATTCGCAAACAAAAATTTTAGCGGAAGAAGCATCTGGGAAAGAGATGGAGATGGGATTCATTTTTATCCATGGGCAGGATCATTTAATGACCACTTTATTGCTGAGAGATCTGATTCAAGACTTTATTGTACTGTACAGACAGAATCAAGGATAGGAGAAGAACGCTATGGATGGAATCATTAAACAAATCGAAAAAGGGAAACCATTTTTTGAAAAAATCTCACGTAATAGTTATTTAGGAGCCGTTCGTGACGGATTTTTAACAGCGATGCCGGCTATTTTATTTTCAAGCATTTTCATTTTGATTGCTGCGGTTCCTGAGATTTTTGGCTACCAATGGCCTGAATCTGTCTCCACATGGCTATGGAAAGTCTATAATTATTCGATGGGTGTTGTAGGGTTACTCGTTTCAGCAACCACTGCTCGCTGCTTGGCTGATTCGATGAATCGTCGCTTACCGAAAAACAAAGTAATCAACACCACCTCTGTGATGCTGGCCTCTGTGGTAAGTTTCCTGTTGTTAAGCGTCTCTCCGATTGAAGGTGGATTTTCAACGGAATATATGGGGACAAAGGGACTACTGGCTTCCTTTGTCGCTGCATTTTTAACAGTTAATTTATATAAGTTTTGTGTGCTGAAAGATATTACCATTAAAATGCCTAAAGAAGTTCCTGGAACGATTTCGCAAACCTTCCGAGATATTTTTCCTTTCTCTTTTTCAGTATTTGCGGCCGTTTTAATTGATTTAGGCATTCGACAAATCTTCCAAATCTCATTTGCAAAAGCAATCATTACGGTGCTGCAGCCGCTATTTACAGCAGCTGACGGGTACTTAGGAATCGCTATTATCTGGGGAGCGATGGCGCTGTTTTGGTTTGTCGGTGTTCATGGACCGTCGATCGTGGAGCCGGCAATTGCGGCAATTATCTATGCCAATGTGGAAACCAATCTGCAATTGTTCAATTCCGGTGAACAAGCTTCTAAAGTACTGACGGTGGGTTTAGGGAATTTTGTAGGAACTATGGGAGGAACTGGGGCAACATTGGTCGTTCCTTTTATCTTCCTACTCTTTGCTAAGTCTAAGCAGTTGAAGGCAGTTGGGAAAGCTTCCTTTATTCCAGTAAGTTTCGCTGTCAACGAACCATTGCTATTTGCAGCACCCATGATTTTGAACCCTTATTTTTTTATTCCATTTTTGTTAACACCTGTTGTAAACGTTTGCCTGTTCAAGTTTTTTGTCGATGTGTTGGGCATGAACAGCTTTATGTACGTTTTGCCTTGGGCAACTCCAGCACCGATCGGTTTGGTTCTAGGAACGGGCATGGGTATCTTAGCTTTTGTTCTAGCAGCGGTTCTAATCGTCGTTGACTTCCTGATTTATCTACCATTTTGCAAAGCATACGATGCTGTCTTAGTAGAGAAAGAAGCACAAAAAGCAGAGGTGATCGCAACCGAGGAAGGTGCTTCTGCCGATGTACGTGAGGAAGTACCTGTGGCAGCGAGTCAAGTTATCAGCGATGCAAATAAAGAAATCAATGTGTTGGTACTTTGCGCTGGCGCAGGGACAAGTGCGATGTTAGCTAATGCTTTAAAAAAAGGTGCATCTGAATCGAAAGCACCGATCAGTGCAATGGCGGGTGCTTATGGTTCTCATTACGAAATGCTGCAGGATTTTGATATGGTGGTCTTAGCACCGCAAGTCAATTCTTACTATGATGATATCAAAGAAGACACCGATCGCTTAGGAATCAAGCTGGTTGCGACAAAGGGAGCAGAATATATCGGATTAACGAGAGATCCTGAAAAAGCTGTTCAGTTTATTCTGAACCAATTTCAATAAAGGAGGAGCCATAATGAAAATGGGAATTTGGTTGCGTAAAGCTGTTTTATTTGCAGCTGTTTTAGGGGCTTTGGGGGCTGTTTCAAAAACTGTTGAAGCATCTGCCAGCGAATTTATTCGCGGAGCAGATATTTCGATCCTGTCAGATATGGAAAAATCTGGTGCAAAATATTATGAAGACGATATTTCAAAAGATGCCTTAGAGATTTTAAAAAATAATGGTGTCAACTATGTTCGACTGCGTTTGTGGCAGGATCCTTATAATAGTAATGGAGAAAGTTATGGAGCAGGGACAAATGATCTGGAAACGACGATTGACCTTGCAAAACGAGCAAAAAATCTGGGACTTAAGGTGCTGCTGGATTTTCACTACAGTGATTTTTGGGTTGATCCTGGGAAACAGAATCTTCCTAAAGCATGGCAAGGTCTGACCTTTGAAGAAATGAATACGGCATTGTACGACTATACAAAGAACGTTCTGTCGGAAATGAAGCAGCTGGACGTTTATCCTGATATGGTTCAGAGCGGCAATGAACTGAATAGCGGAATGCTCTGGCCTTATGGCAAGTCTTGGGGAGAAGGCGGGGGAGAATTTGATCGATTGGCTGCTTTTTTGAAGTCTGGTATCCAAGCTGTTCGAGACACTCAACCTAAAACAACTCCAGTAATGCTCCACTTAGCTGATGGTGGCGATACAGGAGCATTTACTTGGTGGTTTGATGAAATCACGAGTCGAGGTGTGTCATTTGATTTAATTGGAGTGTCGTATTATCCGTATTGGCACGGTTCAATGAATGAACTTCAAACCAATATGAATGCGATCAGCCAACGGTATGGTAAAGAAGTGATCGTAGTTGAAACAGCTTATGGGCATACAACAGCGAATGCCGATACTATGCCAAATGCTTTTGGCGAAGCCGAAGCAGCTGCGGGGGGATATGAACCAACACCGACAGGACAAGCAGAGTATTTGCTGGATCTTGCCGATCGGATTCAGGCAGTACCGAATAATCGCGGGGCGGGCTTCTTCTATTGGGAACCTCTTTGGTACAACGGAAATGTGAGTTGGGCAACACAAGCAGGTATGAATTATCTCAGTGTTCAATCCACTATGGGAAACGAATGGGACAACCAGGCGATGTTTGATTTTGCTGGAAACGCCTTGCCAAGCTTGCGTGCGTTTAAACAAGCAGGGGCGAAAATAAATCTAGTTAAAAATGCAAGTTTCGAAAGCGATGGACCAACGACCAGTCCTTCCAATTGGCAAACCTGGTTTCAACAAGGAACCGCTAAGGGTACGATCAAAACGGAAGCGGGCACTTTTTGTGGGGATTACAAACTAACTTTTTGGCAGGATCAAGCATACGAGGCATCAGCTTATCAAAATGTTAGTGGCATAAGCAAAGGAACTTACACATTGAGTGCCTATGTAATGTCTGGGGGAGAGTTTGATACTAATCAGTTATATATCAAAAATTATGGTGGAGCGGAACTAAATACTGCGGTTGTTAAAACAAGTGAATGGACAAAAATTACAATCAAAGACATTCCAATTACAACAGGTGTTTGTGAAATTGGGGTTTATAGCAAGGCTTCAGGAAATGCTTGGACGAACGTTGATTTTGTTTCATTGGTGAAACAATAGACTGCGGATCGTTTCGATTCAAGATCGGAGGTTCCCTTCAGCCACATCGTTAGCGTAGAAGGTAGGAATCGAACCTGCACCTCGCCTTTGCCAAAAATAACCAGAAACGATTTCCAATCATTTTTACCAAAACGAGTAAAGCACCAGACTTCATCTACACTTTGTATTATGCTAAAGAGAGTTCAACGATTTCGTAAGAAGCAATGAAAAAATTGCAAAAAGTTGTGCAGATAACATAAAGTTTGTTTAAGAAAGGGTAACCTTAGAATTCCGTCGTGAATATGATTTGAGCACTTAGATGGATAGAAAAAAGTTCTCGGAAAACAGTTCGTTTTTCGAGAACTTCTTTTTATGATAAGAATGAAACAAATTAACTTATATTATAGTCTCTTTTGGTAGGGAACCATCTTATTTTTAATGAAAATCAAGCATTTTAGCTATTGAAGAATGTTGATTTATAGGGATTCCCCCTCCATATTATGTTGGCTCTTTATTCCCACTCCACTGTTGCTGGTGGTTTAGAAGTGATGTCATACACGATACGGTTGACGTGGGCTACTTCGTTTACGATACGTACAGAGATTTTTTGCAAGACTTCCCATGGGATACGGGCAAAGTCAGCTGTCATTCCGTCGATTGAAGTCACCGCACGGATACCGACTGTGTAGTCGTAAGTACGTCCGTCACCCATAACACCGACAGAGCGGATCCCTGGAAGAACAGTGAAATATTGCCAGATATCACGGTCAAGTCCAGCAGCTGCGATTTCTTCGCGCAAGATAGCATCAGATTCGCGTACGATTTCTAGCTTGTCTTCAGTGATTTCGCCAAGAACACGAATACCAAGACCAGGGCCAGGGAATGGCTGACGCCAAACGATTGAATCAGGCATGCCTAATTGAGTACCTAATTCACGGACTTCGTCTTTGAATAGTGTGTTTAATGGTTCGATCAATTCAAATTGCATATCTTCTGGCAGTCCACCTACATTATGGTGAGATTTGATCGTTTGTGCTGTTTCTGTACCAGATTCGATAACGTCAGTATACAACGTTCCTTGTGCCAAGAAAGAGACGCCTTCTTCACCAGCAAGTTTTGTTGCTTCGTCATCAAAAACATATACGAATTCATTCCCAATGATTTTACGTTTTTGTTCTGGGTCAGATACACCTTTCAACTTGTCTAAGAAGCGATCTCTTGCATCGACTTTGATGATGTTCAAGCCGAATTTTCCGCCTAGACTTTCCATTACTTGTTCCGCTTCGCCTTTGCGTAGCAGACCATGGTCAACGAAGATAGATGTCAATTGGTCACCAATCGCTTTTTGTAAAAGAACCCCAACGACACTAGAATCAACGCCGCCTGAGAGACCAAGCAAGACTTTTTTGTCACCAACTTGTTCACGGATTTTTTCTACTTGCATATCGATAAAGTTATCCATTGTCCAGTTACCTTCACAGTGGCAAACATCAAAGGCAAAGTGGCGCAACAATTCGATTCCGTATTCGGAATGACGTACTTCTGCATGGAATTGGATACCATAAAAATTACGTGTTGTGTCTTGGATAGAAGCAATCGGACAATCTTTGCTTGTTCCGACTGTTTCAAAGCCTTCAGGAACTTTAGTTACCAAGTCACCATGGCTCATCCATACTGTTTGTTGTTTTGGTGTTTCTTTAAACAAGACAGCTTGATCGCTTGTTACTTCTAACAAGGCTTTCCCATATTCGCGGTTTTTAGCAGGCTCTACGGAACCGCCAAGTTTGTATGTGATCAATTGCATACCATAGCAAATCCCTAATACAGGAATACCTAAATTGAAGATCTCAGGATCGATCCCAAATGCATTCTCATCATATACACTGTTTGGTCCGCCAGAAAGAATGATTCCCTTTGGATTCATCGCTTTTACTTCTTCTGCAGTAATGCGGTGGCTCAATAATTCGGAAAAGACTCCAAGATCACGAATACGTCTTGTGATCAATTGGTTATACTGACTACCGTAGTCTAATACGATAATCTTTTCAACGTTCGTCATATCGGCAACGTTTGTCAAATTTATTACCCCTATCCCTTTAAATTTTATCTCAAAATAGTCAAACTATTTTAAAATGCTAATATTTTCGCATGAAAATCGAATCGATAATATGATTTTCAGTTTTATGGAGAATTATATCGGCTCTTCCTCGTGTAGGCAAGATATATTCCTGTAAATTTTTCAAATTCACATTTTTCCATACATCTTTTGCCATTTTAAAGGCTTCTTCACGATCTCCGATAGCAAAACGATAATAATAATTCTCTGGATTTTGGAAAGCCGTATCCAGTAACGCGCCAAAACGATCCAAATACCATTTTTCGATCAGCACGGGATCGGCATCGACATAGACAGAAAAATCAAAAAAGTCGCTGACGTAGATTTGCTGATTCGCAGGTAATTGAAGCGTATTGATCCCCTCAACGATCAAGATATCAGGTTGCTGGATCAGCTCGTACTTATCCGGAATGATATCATATACATCATGTGAGTAAACAGGTACTTTTATCTCTTCCTGACCAGATTTTACACGATTCAAGAAGTCGATCAGCATCTCCATATCATAACTTTCAGGAAATCCTTTGCGATCCATGATTCCACGCTCTTTTAATATACGATTTGGATAAAGAAATCCATCAGTCGTGATCAGCTGAACATTTCTTCGTTTGAAGGTACGAGACAAAATCGTCTGCAGCAGTCTGGCTGTGGTACTTTTTCCAACGGCTACGCTTCCGGCAATCCCGATGATAAAAGGCGGTACTTCTACATATTTATGAAGAAATAAACCTTTACTCAAGAACAAAGATTCGAATTCTTTCATATATAGATATATCAGATGAGCAAGAGGTACATAGATATCTCGAACATCCTGCATGGAAATACGGTCATTCAAACTTTTGATATTATCTAGTTCATCTTGTGTCAAAGGTGCTTGCCCATTACGATAAAATTCTCGCCATTCTTCTCTTGCCACACGGTAGTAGTTCATTGGATCATTCATATTAGCCTCCTGCGTTCTCCCATCAATGGAACTATTTTAACACAAAATAAACACAAACCCCACCACTTAAGAGAGATTGCCAATCTTTTTGTACAATCTTTATAATAGAAAGAAAAGGAGTTTTATTCTTGACTTGCGTACGGATACATAAAAGGATAGACTGTTGACATGAAAGAAAAGAGAAGGATGGAAGACATGACAAATCATTACTATTCTGAACGCCCAGATACGGCGCACGATTTTGAACAATGGGCTTTTGAGTTAAAAGGCAGAACCTTTCAATTTGTAACTGATTCTGGTGTATTTTCACGTGAAACAGTGGATTATGGTTCACGTGTCCTGATTGATGCTTTTGATTGGGAAGAGTTACCTGATGAAGGAAAGATCTTAGATGTGGGATGCGGGTATGGACCGATTGGGCTAGCTTTGGCATTTGCGACACAACGGTTTGTTGAAATGGTCGACATTAATGAGCGAGCAGTGAGTCTAGCGCTAGGAAACGCAAAGCGTAACCAAATCGAACAAGTGGACATCCATCAATCGAATATCTATGAAGTACTTCATGAAGAAACCTATGCAGCTATCGTCAGCAATCCGCCAATCCGTGCTGGAAAAAAAGTCGTACATGAAATCTTGACAGGCGCATATCCTCGGTTGAAGCAGGGCGGTACACTGACAATTGTGATCCAGAAGAAACAAGGAGCGCCGAGTGCGCAAAAGAAGATGGAAGAAACATTTGGCAATGCAGAAATCGTCACAAAAGATAAAGGATATTATATTATCAAAAGTGTGAAAGAATAACTAGCTGAAAAATAATAGAGCGACGAAAAAGTGGAACTGGGCGTGCATGTAAGGGTACGTATCAGTTCTTTTTTTGTTGAGAAGTTTTTAAAAACAAAGAACTATTTTTTTCTTCAAAAAGAAATAGTAGGAACAGAGTCGTTGTTTTTTACGATAAAATAAATAAGATACAGAACTTGTATAGAACGCTGCCAAGTTGGTAGATAAAGGAGATTTTTATCAAAAAACATACTTTCTTTTTTTCTCTATTCTTTTCTTGGGGGTTTTGGTACACTGATAGGGAATTTAGATAGAAGGGAGCCACTAGGGTGAAGCTGACCATCAGAGATATTGCAGAAATGGCAGGGGTATCAGTAACAACTGTCTCACAGATTTTGAATAACAAAGGAAGCCGATTTAGTGATAAGACAAGAAAAAAAGTGTTGTCGATCGTGAATGAACATCATTATAAACCCGATTATTTCGCTTCAAATGTGATCAATCGACATTCAAAGACCATCGGAATGATCGTCCCTGATGTCACTGATTTCTTCTTCTCCAAACTGATCGAAGGTGTAGAGAGCTATTTGAATCCTTTGGGCTATGTGATCATGTTATGCAATTCTCGTCATAGCCAAGAAAATGAGATCAAGTATTTACAAGAGCTTTCCCACCGCTCAGTGGATGGGATCTTGCTGGCAACACCAAATATTTTACCTGAGAAATATGCATTAGACAGCGGATTTTATCAAAAAATGCCGATTATTTTAATCGATCGCGGATTGAATCGTCGGGATAACGGACGGCTTATCGTAAAGGAATATGAGGGCGCCTATCAAGCCGTTTCACTATTTATTGAAAGCGGCCATACGAAGATCGGCATGCTGAAGGAAACCACTGGATACTATCAATTAGAAGAACGTTTCAACGGATATCGTCATGCGCTGAAAGATCATGGCCTGCCTTTTAATGGGAAATTTGTTGAACATGGAGAGTTGACTGTCCAAGGTGGCTATACTGCATCAAAAAAATTACTCAAACATAAAGATATCACGGCTATTTTTTGCGGGAATGATGCCATGGCGATCGGCTGCTATCAGGCGATAGATGAATTGGGCAAAAAAATCCCAGAAGATATCTCTGTCATAGGATTCGATGGATTAAAACTGTCAGAATACATGATCCCGCAATTGACGACAGTGCAGCAACCAAGTTTTGATATTGGATTTTATGCTGCGCGTTTCCTAATCGATACGATCGAATTTCCTCAAAGAAAAGTTCCGAACAAAGTGTTCGAAACTAAATTAATTATTCGTGAGAGCGTAAAAGTATTGACAAAGGGCTAACTCGGCGGTATATTGCTTATGTAAGCATTTACAAAGGCGATTTGGTGCTTTTTTTATTTTTAGTAAACCAGTTTACTAAAGTGGTTTACCTTTCCTAAAAATAATGTATAATACCGAATGAAGACAAGGAGGACCAGACAATGCGAATGGTGGATCTGATTGAAAAAAAGAGGGATGGAAACGAGCTGTCGAAAGAGGAAATCGAGTACATCGTCACGAACTATACGAATGGAAAGATTCCAGATTATCAAGTCAGTGCATTATTGATGGCAATTTTTTATCAAGACATGACAAATGAAGAAATCACGAACTTAACATTGGCGATTGCTAATTCTGGTGATATCATCGATTTGAGTTCTCTTGAAGGAATAAAGGTAGATAAGCATTCGACAGGTGGCGTTGGTGACACGACCACATTGATTTTAGCCCCCCTAGTAGCTAGTGTCGGAGTGACAGTGGCTAAAATGTCTGGACGCGGTCTAGGTTACACAGGTGGCACATTAGATAAGCTAGAAGCAATTCCCGGATTTCAGATCGAGCTTTCGGATGAAGCATTCGTGCGCATTGTCAATGAAAGCAAAGTAGCAGTAATCGGTCAATCAGGAAACTTGGCACCGGCGGACAAAAAATTGTACGCTTTGCGTGACGTCACAGCGACCGTCGATTCTCTTCCGCTGATTGCCAGTTCGATCATGAGTAAAAAGATCGCGGCAGGAGCAGATGCAATCGTTTTGGACGTGACCACTGGAGACGGTGCTTTCATGAAGAATATCGAAGATGCAAGACGTCTGGCAAAAACCATGACAAGCATTGGCAAACTAGCGAACCGAGAAACAGTGGCGGTAATCTCGGATATGTCAGAACCTCTTGGCGAAGCAATCGGAAATAGTCTAGAAGTTGTCGAGGCAATCGAAACATTACAAGGAAATGGTCCAGAAGATCTAGTAGAAATGTGCTACGCCTTAGGAAGCCAAATGGTTGTTCTTGCTGGCAAAGCTAAAACAATCGATGAAGCAAGAACGTTGCTTCAAGAAGCTCTGGAATCAGGTAAAGCGTTAGCAAAATTCAAAGAAATGATCCAAAATCAAGGGGGAGACCCAACGATCGTGGAACAACCAGAACGAATTTTGACTGCACGTTACACAATGGAGCTTCCTGCTAAACAAAGCGGAGTCGTGTCAAAAATCGTGGCAAATGAATTAGGAATTGCTGCAATGATGCTAGGTGCTGGGCGTAAAACCAAAGAAGACGATATTGATCACGCCGTTGGATTGAAACTGCATAAAAAAATTGGTGACACTGTGACAAAGGGCGAGTCATTATTGACAATCTATAGTAATGATAAAGAAATCTCTTCTGTTATTGAATTATTATATAAAAATATTGAAATTGGCGAGTCAGCAATGAAGCCAACATTGATTCATGACATTATCACAGAATAAAAGGAAAAAAGCGGATTTTACCGTTTGAAAGAAAAGGGGAAAAGAAATGGAACTAAACCGATTGATCGACCATACTATTTTGAAAGCAGACGCATCTAAAGAAGCTGTGATGCAAATTATCGAAGAAGCGAAAAAATATCATTTTTACTCTGTCTGCATCAATCCAGCATGGGTTGCGCTAGCAAAAGAACAATTACAAGGCGAACCAGTAGCCGTATGTACAGTGATCGGGTTTCCTTTAGGAGCAAACACATCCGAGACAAAAGCATTTGAAACGACAGATGCCATCAATAACGGTGCAGATGAAGTCGATATGGTCATCAATATCGGTGCGTTGAAATCAAAAGATGATCAAAAAGTTCAAAAAGATATCGAAGCAGTTGTTGAAGCAGCAAAAGATCGTGCACTTGTCAAAGTGATCATCGAAACATCTTTATTAGATAGAGAAGAAATCATCCGAGCATGCGAATTAGCAAAAGCTGCAGGCGCTGATTTTGTCAAAACATCAACTGGTTTCTCAACGGGTGGTGCAAAGGTAGAGGATGTCCGCTTGATGCGTGAAACGGTAGGACCAGAAATGGGCGTCAAAGCTTCTGGCGGCATCCATAACGAAGAAGAAGCAATGGCAATGATCGAAGCGGGTGCTACAAGAATCGGAACAAGCGCAGGAGTAGCAATCGTATCTGGTTCAACTGGCGAAGGCTATTAATTTTCAAAGGAGAAACTCATGGCAGAACTCAAACAAGAATGGATCAACACAGCTATTGAAGCGTTAGATAAAGCATACGTTCCTTATTCCCATTTTCCGGTAGGTGCTTGTCTCGTAACAGAATCAGGCAAGATTTATCAAGGTATCAACATCGAGAATGCATCATTTGGATTAACGAATTGTGCCGAGCGCACAGCTTTCTTCAAAGCCGTATCAGAAGGAGAAAGATCGTTTACCCATTTAGTCGTAGCAGGGCACACCCCTGATCCTATTTCTCCATGTGGTGCATGTCGGCAAGTAATGGCAGAGTTCTGTGCTCCTGATATGCCGGTTACGCTAGTGGGAGACAATGGTGTGACGAAGGCAACGACCGTTCGAGAACTACTGCCTTATGCATTTACTGAAAAAGATCTATAACTCATGTTCATTCAGTCAGCTGACTGTTGAAAAATAAAACAATTATTTTAGGAGGCTTTACAGAAATGAAAAAAGCAAAATTATTTGGTTTAGGTGCTGTCGCACTAGCAGCAGGGTTATTTTTAGGTGCATGCGGCAACAACGGCTCTACTGATTCATCCGGTGGCAAAAGCTCATCAGACACAACAACTGCAGCATTGATCACAGATACAGGTGGTGTAGACGACCGTTCATTCAACCAGTCAGCTTGGGAAGGATTACAAAAATGGGGGAAAGATCAAGGTCTTTCACGAGGCAATGATGGCTTCCAATACTTCCAATCTTCAAACGAATCAGATTATATCCCAAATATCGACCAAGCATTGAATGCTGGATTCAAAACGATTTTTGGTATTGGTTATAAACTAAAACCAGCGATCCAAGAACAAGCAACAAACAATACAGGTACGAACTTCGTTATCATCGATGATGTGATTGACGGATTAGATAACGTTGTATCTGCAACATTCAAAGACAACGAAGCTTCTTATCTTGCAGGGATTGCAGCAGCTTACACGACTGAAACGAACGTAGTCGGCTTTATCGGCGGCGTAAAAGGTGAAGTAATCGATCGTTTTGATGCTGGATTCAAAGCCGGTGTTGATGCAGGTGCGAAAGAACTAGGAAAAGAAATCAAAGTATTGAACCAATATGCTGGTGACTTCTCTGCTCCAGATAAAGGACGTTCAATTGCTCAAGGTATGTATGCACAAAATGCAGATATCATCTTCCATGCTTCAGGTGGTACAGGTAACGGTGTATTCCAAGAAGCAAAATCATTGAACGAATCAGGCGACAAAAAAGTTTGGGTTATCGGTGTTGACCGCGACCAATCAGACGAAGGCGAATACACATTGAACGGCGAAAAGAAAAACTTCACATTGACATCTACACTGAAAGCAGTTGGAACAGTAGTAGAAGATTTGGCACAAAAATCAGCTGACGGTAAATTCCCTGGTGGTGAACACACTGTTTATGGATTGAAAGAAGACGGTGTTGGTCTAACAGAAGGACAACTTTCTGATGAAGCGAAAAAAGCAGTGGATGAAGCAAAAGAAAAAATCATTTCAGGTGACGTAAAAGTTCCAGAAACTCCTGAAGAAAACTAAAACCATTTCTATAGCCTTGTTAGACACATGTTTGACAAGGCTATGGTTTGATTAGAACAAGAATTGTTCATTTATCCAAGCTGCCTTGAGACAGTTTGGATAAGGGAACAACTCCCTGAAGTAATGTTTGTTTCAAAAGAAGAACGCTCACTAAGCGTGAATCTTAGTCAATCGTTGCCCTAGATAGAAATCGTTAGGATGTGAAAAAAAGGTGGTTCAAGAAAATATTGTCATAGAAATGCAGAATATTACCAAAGAATTTGGAACATTCAAGGCAAATGACAACATCAATTTACAAGTAAAGGCAGGAGAGATTCATGCGTTGCTTGGAGAAAACGGTGCTGGCAAATCTACATTGATGAACGTGCTTTCCGGATTATTAGAGCCGACATCAGGGAAAATTTTGATGCGTGGGAAAGAAGTACAGATCACAAGCCCGACAAAAGCCAATCAATTAGGGATTGGGATGGTCCATCAGCACTTTATGCTTGTTGATGCCTTTACTGTAACAGAAAACATCGTGTTGGGAAGCGAACCTAGTCGTGCAGGGATGCTTGACCATAAAAAAGCGCGAAAAGAGATCCAAAAAGTTTCTGAACAATATGGATTATCAGTCAACCCGGATGCTTATGTTCGTGATATTTCAGTTGGGATGGAACAACGGGTAGAAATTTTAAAAACACTTTACCGAGGAGCAGATGTACTGATTTTTGATGAGCCGACAGCTGTATTGACCCCTCAGGAAATTGATGAATTAATCGTGATCATGAAGGAATTAGTCAAAGAAGGCAAGTCAATCATTTTGATTACGCATAAGTTAGATGAAATCAAAGCAGTAGCTGACCGTTGTACAGTTATCCGCCGTGGAAAAGGAATCGGTACAGTCAACGTTAAAGACGTTACCTCACAGCAATTAGCTGATATGATGGTCGGAAGAACGGTTTCATTCAAAACGATGAAAAAAGAAGCGAAGCCTCAAGAAGTCGTTTTGTCTATTGAAAATCTAGTGGTGAAAGAAAATCGTGGATTAGAAGCCGTGAAAAACCTGAACTTAGAGGTTCGTGCTGGCGAAGTACTTGGTATCGCTGGAATCGATGGAAACGGGCAGTCGGAGTTGATCCAAGCTTTGACTGGTTTGCGAAAGGCAGAAAGCGGACATATCAAGCTAAAAGGGGAAGACATCACCAATAAAAAACCTCGAAAGATCACTGAACATGGTGTAGGACATGTGCCAGAAGACCGTCATAAATACGGGTTGGTCCTAGATATGACATTGTCTGAAAACATTGCACTGCAAACGTATCATCAAAAACCTTACAGTAAAAACGGTATGCTGAATTATTCAGTGATAAATGAACATGCCAGAGAATTGATCGAAGAATATGATGTTCGAACAACGAATGAACTTGTTCCTGCAAAAGCTTTATCAGGCGGAAATCAGCAAAAAGCAATCATCGCTCGGGAAGTCGACCGAGATCCTGATCTGTTGATCGTTGCAAATCCAACTCGTGGACTGGATGTAGGTGCGATCGAATTTATTCATAAACGTCTGATCGAACAAAGGGACAAATACAAAGCAGTGTTATTGATTAGTTTCGAATTAGAAGAAATTTTAAATGTTTCGGATCGTATTGCTGTTATCCATGAAGGAGAAATCGTCGGGATCGTTGATCCGAAAGAAACATCTGAAAATGAATTAGGTCTATTGATGGCGGGCTATACCTTAGAAGAAGCACGAAAAGAGTTAGAAAAGGGGGCTGGCGCACATGAATGATCGCAGCGAGAAATTCCGTAATTTATTAGTGCCTGTACTTTCAGTTGTTTTAGGATTAATCTTAGGCGCGATATTGATGGCTGCTTTTGGTTTTCAGCCCATCCAAGGTTATTCTTCTATGTTAGATGCAGCTCTTGGTTCGCAAAGAGGAATCGGTGAAACATTAAGGCAAGCAACGCCGTTGATTTTTACAGCATTAGGGTTTTCTGTAGCTAACTCAGCTGGGTTCTTCAATATCGGGCTTTCTGGACAAGCGCTTTGCGGATGGATCGTCAGTGTCTGGGTGGCACTTGCTTTTCCAGATCTTCCAAAAGTTGTTTTGCTTCCATTGTGCGTGATCCTAGGTGCCTTAGCAGGTGCGATGGCAGCGGCTGTTCCTGGGTTGCTACGAGCATTTTTTGGAACAAGTGAAGTGATCGTAACGATCATGATGAACTATATCTTATTATACGTAAGCACGTTTGCTTTACATGAAGTGATGCCTGAAAGCTACCGATCAAGTTTGGACTCTTCCAATATGATCAGTCAAAATGCATCGTTGCGGTTACCTTGGTTAACACAAGCTTTTGGCGGCTCTCGCGTAAACTCAGGTTTGTTTTTAGCAATCATCGCGCTTATTTTCGTTTGGCTATTGATGAAGAAAACGACTTTAGGATTTGAGATCCGTTCCGTTGGTTTGAATCCTTTTGCTTCTGAGTATGCAGGGATGAGTAGTAAACGTACGATCGTTTTGTCGATGGTCATTTCTGGCGCTTTGGCAGGGCTTGGCGGTGTGGTTGAAGGATTAGGAACGTATCAAAACTTCTTCGTTCAAACGACCTCGCTATCTATTGGATTTGACGGAATGGCTGTCTCCTTACTTGGATCTGGATCAGCAATCGGTATTCTTTTATCAGCGATTTTGTTCAGTATTTTGAAGATCGGCGGACTTGGCATGCAGACAGGAGCTGGTGTTCCGTTTGAGATCGTCAATGTATCGATTGCTCTGATTATCTTCTTTGTTGGGATCAATTTCTTGATTCGTTTCGTCATGGCTAAGTTCTTCCAAGGAAAAAAACAAGAAGAAATCGTTGCGACAATCGAAGCGAAGCCAACGAATCAAAACCATGAAGGAGGCGAACTATAATGTCGACTATCGAATTAATTGCCTTGATTCTTACTTCAACACTGGTTTATTCAACACCGTTAATTCTAACATCACTAGGCGGAACGTTTTCTGAACGCAGCGGGATCGTAAACGTAGGGTTAGAGGGAATCATGGTCATGGGTGCTTTTAGTTCCATCGTTTTCAACTTGACGATGAGCCCCTCACTTGGTTCCATGACGCCATGGATCGCTATTTTAGTGGGTGGCGTCGTAGGTATCCTATTTTCTTTGATCCACGCAGTAGCAACAGTCAGCTTGCGTGCTGACCATATCATCAGCGGTACAGTGATCAATCTGATGGCACCAGCTTTAGGTGTTTTCTTGATCAAAGCATGGTATGGGAAAGGTCAAACAGATAACATCACGCAGAATCTGGGATATTTCTCTTTCCCAGGTTTGGCAGATATTCCGGTCATTGGATCAATTTTCTTCAAAAATACATTCTTGCCTGCTTATTGTGCAATTTTGATTGCTGTCATTGCTTGGGTGATCATCTTCAAGACGAAATTCGGCTTACGCCTCCGTTCAGTTGGTGAAAACCCTCAAGCTGCCGATACATTAGGTATCAATGTATATGCTATGCGTTATTCAGGCGTGCTGATTTCAGGCTTGTTAGGCGGTATGGGCGGTGCTGTTTTTGCTCAGTCGATTTCCGGTAACTTTTCAGCTGGGACGATCGTCGGACAAGGGTTCATCTCCATGGCTGCTATGATCTTTGGTAAATGGAATCCTTTAGGCGCAATGGGTGCCTCACTGTTCTTTGGTTTTGCACAAAGCTTGAGTATCATCGGTGCACAATTACCAGTTATTTCTTCGATTCCACCAGTATTGCTGCAAATTGCTCCATATTTGCTGACAATCATTGTGTTGGTTGTTTTCTTAGGGAAAGCTTCTGGACCAAAAGCAAACGGGAAGAACTATATCAAATCAAAATAATCTTTTAGCGAATAAAAAGGGTGGGTTACGGGAAGTGTTTTTCGTCTCGCCCTTTTTGTTTTAAAGGTAATAAAAATAAAAAGAAAGAAGGAATAATCATGTTTAAACGCGTACATCTGATCGTCATGGATTCAGTAGGAATTGGAGAAGCACCAGATGCCGAGAAGTTCGGTGACGTTGGTTCTGATACATTAGGACACATTGCAAAAGAAGCAGGATTGAACATTCCGCATTTAGAGCAGCTTGGTTTGGGAACGATTCGTCCTCTTGAAGGTGTGGAATCAGTGAAAGATCATCAAGGCTATGCGACGAAATTAGAAGAAGTTTCTGTAGGGAAAGATACGATGACAGGCCATTGGGAAATCATGGGATTGAATATCAAGACGCCGTTTCGTGTGTTTCCGAACGGATTCCCTGATGATCTGATCAAACAAATCGAAGAGTTTTCTGGCCGTAAAGTCGTATGCAACAAACCATATAGTGGAACGGCTGTTATTGACGATTACGGTGAACACCAAATGAAAACGGGTGATTTAATCGTATATACTTCTGCTGATCCTGTCCTTCAGATCGCGGCACATGAAGAAATCATTCCTTTAGAAGAACTATACCGGGTTTGCCAATTCGTTCGTGATATAACAAAAGATGACCCGTACATGATTGGTCGAATCATTGCACGTCCATATGTGGGAGAACCAGGAGACTTCACACGAACAAGCAATCGTCATGATTATGCGTTGGATCCATTCGGACACACGGTCCTCGATTCTTTGAAAGAAGCAGGAAAAGACGTGATTGCTGTAGGAAAGATCAACGATATTTTCAATGGACAAGGAATCACTGAATCTGTCCGCACGAAAAGTAATATGGATGGCGTCGACCAGTTGCTGAACGTTATGAAAAAAGAGTTTACAGGTATCAGCTTTACCAATTTAGTAGATTTTGATGCATTATACGGTCATCGCCGGGATGTAGTCGGTTATGCGCATGCGATTGAAGAATTTGACTTGCGGATCCCAGAACTGCTTGAAGCCATGGAAGAAGACGACTTGCTAATGATTACAGCCGATCACGGAAACGATCCGACATTTACTGGTACCGATCATACGCGAGAATATGTACCGTTATTGGTCTACAGTAAAAAAATGAAAGAACAAGGGGCGTTGCCTCAAGGGTATTATTCTGATATCTCCGCAACGATTGCTGAGAACTTTAGTGTTTCTTCGACTGAAAATGGCGAAAGCTTCTTAAAATTATTAAAATAATCTTTTTAAAATAGGAGAAAGCAAATGACCAAGTTAAGCGAGATGTTACAAGAAACGACCCAGTTTATCCTTGATAAAGGAGTAAAAGAAATTGATTTTGGTTTGATCCTAGGTTCAGGATTAGGTGAATTAGCAGATGAAATCGAAGATGCTGTAATGATTTCTTATGATGAGATCCCGTTCTTTCCTGTTTCGACAGTAGTTGGACATGCAGGACAGCTGGTTTACGGATCTCTAGCAGGCAAAAAAGTGTTAGCCATGCAAGGAAGATTCCACTACTATGAAGGTCATTCCATGCAAACAGTGACCTATCCAGTACGTGTGATGGCCGGACTAGGTGCCCATTCAGTCATTGTGACCAACGCATGTGGCGGTGTCAATGAATCCTTCGTACCAGGAGATTTGATGCTGATTACCGATCACATCAATTTTACTGGTGAAAATCCTTTGATCGGCCCGAATGAAGATGAAATGGGTCCTAGATTCCCAGATATGAGTCAAGCATATACGCCTGACTATCAAGCAACAGCAAAAGCAGCAGCAGAAAAACTAGGTTTGGATCTTAAAGAAGGCGTATATATGGGCTACTCTGGCCCAACTTATGAAACGCCTGCTGAGATTCGGATGTCTCGGACAATAGGAGCCGATGCAGTAGGGATGTCGACTGTTCCAGAAGTCATCGTAGCAGCTCACAGCGGATTAAAAGTGTTAGGAATCTCTTGTATTACCAACTTAGCAGCAGGCATGCAAGCGAATCTGAGCCATGAAGAAGTTGTAGAAACAACTCAGAGAGTCAAACAATCTTTTAAAGCATTGGTTAAAGAAACATTGACATTATTGTAATAGGAGGAGCAACAAAATGAGTGTGCATATCGAAGCGAAAGAAGGCGAGATTGCCGATAAGATTTTACTTCCGGGAGACCCTTTGCGAGCTAAATATATTGCAGAGACTTTTTTAGAAGAACCAGTTTGCTACAATCAGGTCCGTGGTATGCTAGGCTTTACCGGCAAATATAAAGGCGAACGTATTTCTGTTCAAGGAACAGGGATGGGGATGCCATCAGCCACCATCTATGCCCATGAATTGATCCAGTCATATGGCGTAAAGAAATTGATCCGAGTAGGTACATGCGGGGCATTGTCAAAAGATGTCCATGTTCGTGATTTAGTACTAGCGCAAGGCGCAGCGACCAGCTCTTCGATGATCGAAAAAAATTTCCAAGCCTTTCATTTTCCGCCAATCAGTGATTTCAATCTATTACTGAAAGCATATGAGATAGCTAAAGAAAAGGGCTATACGGTTCATGTAGGAAATGTCCTTTCGGAAGATTCTTTCTACAAAGATGATTTGACAGAGACATTCCAATTAGCTGAACTTGGTGTCTTAGGAGTGGAAATGGAAGCAGCGGCTCTTTATTACTTAGGCGCGAAATACCATGTGCAGACATTAAGTTTGATGACCGTTAGCGACCATTTGATTACTGGGGAAGAAACAACAGCTGCAGAACGTCAATCGACATTCAATGAAATGATCGAAGTAGGATTGGAAACGGCGATTCAAGGGTAAAGTAATAGCTAAATAGCAAGAAAGTGTGACTGCCTAAACTTCTATTAATAGAAATTTGGCAGTCACATTTTTTTGCAGAAACTGTCTCACATAACCTGAAATCAATGACAACCGTTGCTTCAGTTACTTCGAGGGTCCTTCTAAAGTCAACCATTTGAATGTCTAAAATGTGAATCGATATTCCTTTTAAATTGCAGACGAATGGCACAATCTTAATCAAATAAAAAAGAACAGAAAGAAGCGAGTTACGCTCTTTCTGTTCCGAACTAGGCTACCAACAGGATGTGACAAATGAGTCATCTCCTGTTGGTGGCTTCGTCTAGATGAATACCTTAATCATTCAATTGCTCATGTGATGATGCTTGAAGAATGAAAAATTCAACTTAAATCAAGTCTGCATCAATAATAAGTGTTTCGAATAATACAGCGTGCTCAAGTGAGGTGCCTGATCCAGGACGTCCTGGTAGGCGATATACTTCTATTCGCTGTCCTGCTTTTCCAGGAATTCCGTGACGTACTTGAATATTACCATCAACTATTCTTGGAATGCTATAGTATGCTGTGCCGTCAAATGTTCCAAAACGATATCTTCCATCAATGTGAACGACCCATCTGTCTTGATTATTGTGAAAAAGTTCAGGTGTCAATGTTAAATAAGCAAATGCTTGAGAACCTTCTCGCCCTACAGACAACATGTTTGTTTCTGTTACGCCTGTTTCCACTTGGATATTGTCATATTTCGCCCAACCATTCCATGTAGAAGCAAATCGTATAAGGTATGTATTTTCATCGTCTGGAGTCGCAAAAGTAAGTTTGCCACGTTCCCAGTTCTCATTATTATGTTCACTGCGTTCTAATACATCAAAACCGACATCATGATTCATGATCCCTAATTCAACACGTCCTGGTGCTGATTCGCTTGCTGCAACATCATAACTAAATGTATACGTGGTACTTGGTTTTAATGTCACATATTGATGAACATTTTCACCATTTTTTGCTAAAGCAAAGTTATTTCCATTAACGGTTTGAAGTGTGGGATTATTTGGCTCTTGGCCACTAGTGATCCAATGATCAAACCCGTCATTAAAGTCACCATTATGGATATACAATTGTTGCTCAATGGCCTGTTTACTTGTACTAACGAAGTCAGTTGTTGATAGACTTGTTGCGAATGTCGAAACGGATCCTCCTAAACTTAAAAATACCATACCTGCTGCCATCACTGTTTTTAAATTACTTTTGATCATCTTGTATCTCCTCACTCTATATTTTTATTTTTTGATTTTGTTTGTAAGATGCAGCCGTGTAGTCTGTCTGTATCTCACAAATTAATCATAACCGAGAAAATAGCGGTCGTGTAAACACTTTTTTCTATATAACATTCATCATTAGAAAAAAATGATAAAATAAATAGTTTTATAAGGTTGACTTTTATCTAAACTTCATTTATTAGCAACATAAGAAAAGATGGAGAGTTGTGGTGATAGCTCATACAAATGAAAACTTCCTCTTAGAAACAGGATAAAAGAATGAAATTTAAATAAGTTTCTACAAAAAATGTTCGCTCCACATCTGAATGATTGTCAGACATTCTTTTTTCTCTCAATGCTACGCCTTCTCTCTTAATTTTTTGTTTATTCAAACAGTACTTACTATTATAATCATATAGTTATTACCCGTGGTGCTAGTTAATTTTTTCCTAGAG
>NZ_KV833936.1:0-1555 GCF_001837725.1 Enterococcus sp. HMSC072F02 | reverse complement strand
AAAAGGTTACCTCACCGACTTCGGGTGTTACAAACTCTCGTGGTGTGACGGGCGGTGTGTACAAGGCCCGGGAACGTATTCACCGCGGCGTGCTGATCCGCGATTACTAGCGATTCCGGCTTCATGCAGGCGAGTTGCAGCCTGCAATCCGAACTGAGAGAAGCTTTAAGAGATTAGCTTAGCCTCGCGACTTCGCAACTCGTTGTACTTCCCATTGTAGCACGTGTGTAGCCCAGGTCATAAGGGGCATGATGATTTGACGTCATCCCCACCTTCCTCCGGTTTGTCACCGGCAGTCTTGCTAGAGTGCCCAACTGAATGATGGCAACTAACAATAAGGGTTGCGCTCGTTGCGGGACTTAACCCAACATCTCACGACACGAGCTGACGACAACCATGCACCACCTGTCACTTTGCCCCCGAAGGGGAAGCTCTATCTCTAGAGTGGTCAAAGGATGTCAAGACCTGGTAAGGTTCTTCGCGTTGCTTCGAATTAAACCACATGCTCCACCGCTTGTGCGGGCCCCCGTCAATTCCTTTGAGTTTCAACCTTGCGGTCGTACTCCCCAGGCGGAGTGCTTAATGCGTTAGCTGCAGCACTGAAGGGCGGAAACCCTCCAACACTTAGCACTCATCGTTTACGGCGTGGACTACCAGGGTATCTAATCCTGTTTGCTCCCCACGCTTTCGAGCCTCAGCGTCAGTTACAGACCAGAGAGCCGCCTTCGCCACTGGTGTTCCTCCATATATCTACGCATTTCACCGCTACACATGGAATTCCACTCTCCTCTTCTGCACTCAAGTCTCCCAGTTTCCAATGACCCTCCCCGGTTGAGCCGGGGGCTTTCACATCAGACTTAAGAAACCGCCTGCGCTCGCTTTACGCCCAATAAATCCGGACAACGCTTGCCACCTACGTATTACCGCGGCTGCTGGCACGTAGTTAGCCGTGGCTTTCTGGTTAGATACCGTCAAGGGATGAACAGTTACTCTCATCCTTGTTCTTCTCTAACAACAGAGTTTTACGATCCGAAAACCTTCTTCACTCACGCGGCGTTGCTCGGTCAGACTTTCGTCCATTGCCGAAGATTCCCTACTGCTGCCTCCCGTAGGAGTTTGGGCCGTGTCTCAGTCCCAATGTGGCCGATCACCCTCTCAGGTCGGCTATGCATCGTGGCCTTGGTGAGCCGTTACCTCACCAACTAGCTAATGCACCGCGGGTCCATCCATCAGCGACACCCGAAAGCGCCTTTCAAATCAAAACCATGCGGTTTCGATTGTTATACGGTATTAGCACCTGTTTCCAAGTGTTATCCCCTTCTGATGGGCAGGTTACCCACGTGTTACTCACCCGTTCGCCACTCTTCTTTTTCCGGTGGAGCAAGCTCCGGTGGAAAAAGAAGCGTACGACTTGCATGTATTAGGCACGCCGCCAGCGTTCGTCCTGAGCCAGGATCAAACTCTCATAAAAAGTTCGAACAATCTTGCGATTGTTAAGCTCAATTTGTTTGCTAGCATATTGCTTGCTTGTTAAAAAATGTTTGTTGTCTTGAAT
>NZ_KV833935.1:0-206 GCF_001837725.1 Enterococcus sp. HMSC072F02 | reverse complement strand
CTTCTTCAAGTTCTGATTCGTCTTTCTTTGGTTTTGATTGATAATAATAGGACTGACGTGATAGACCTAATATTCTGCACATCGCTGATATAGGGTAAAGATGCTTATTCGCATCGATTACTTGTCTCTTCGTCCGAATATCAGCGCTGCTTGCTTTAAAATATCATTTTCCATTTCTAATTGCTGGTTTCTTTTACGTAGTTCTA
>NZ_KV833934.1:0-16114 GCF_001837725.1 Enterococcus sp. HMSC072F02 | reverse complement strand
TCTAACTTAATTTTACAATTCGCGTTATTTAAAACTTTGCAACAGAACCCAATCATTTGAGAAGTTAAAACCTACACATGAAGGTAGGTATTCTAGAAGATTGAATAGACAACACCGGGTTGTTTATAAGGTAGATGAAGATGAACACGTGGTTGAAATTTATTCAGCAAGGACGCATTACGAGTCACAGTAATTACTTGTAAATACATTATCTCGTGGTATAATGTATTTACTAAGTAATTACATACTGTTAGAAATGAGGGATTTAAATGATTACAAAAACAAGAAAACAAGGCAATTCAATCATGTTGACAGTACCTAAAGATTTTAATGTTCCTAATGGAGTCGAAGTTGAAGCAAAGTTGGTAGAGAATGGTATTCTTTATGAATTTGTTGAACCACAAAAAGAATTTTATGATTTTAGCGAAGATATTTTGTCTGATATAATTGCAGAAGGCTACGATAAAGATGAGATTCTTGTAGAATTTAAGAATAGAAAAAACAAAATGCATTCTTCCTTTAGAGATATTGCTGAAGATACACTTACTAATTCTAAAGCAATGACTAAAGAGGAGTTGGCAACAGAAATTGGCTTATGAAATCGTTCCTTCAAAACATGTCATTAAGTATTTAAAAAAGCTAAAAGAGAAGCCATTGAAAGAAAAATTTTTGAATTTAATTTATGATGAAATTGCGATTGATCCATATAAGGGTGAACAAAAAACTGGGGATTTATCAGGTATTTGGTCTAGTGGGTTCAAATATGCGGGCACAACATATAGAGTAGCTTACGAGATTATAGAAAACAAGGTTATTCCAGTATTGTTATGTGGAACGCATGAAAGCTTTTATGAACAGTTGAAAAAATTAATCTAGTGATTTGTTGTCGTTCTTAAGAAGGACGGCTTCTTTTTTATCGAAAATCTGATTCGTCTACATGACTAAAGTCGCGAGTATTCTCTGCTTCTAGATAAATTAAATAACGTCATTACTTTGAGGAAAGCTAGAAATCAATATATTTCAGCTTTTCCTTATTTATGTACTACCTTTTACTTATTAATTGTAAGGTAGTACATATATATCTTTTTTTTGGTAGTAACTAAAAATAAATATGTTATAATAGTATCAAATGAATATTGCTAAAAGAAAAGAGGTAGGAACGTGGTAGCGAAGAAATATGTAATCGGTAATTTTAAAGGTGGCGTAGGTAAAAGTACGTGCGCGCAAATGTTAGGGTTTGAATCAGCAGTTAATGAAGGAAAAAGAACCTTGATAATTGACTTGGATATGCAAGGAAATACTTCTGATGTGATGAACTTAACGCATATGAACTTCACTAACGAAGAAGGAGGCGGAGAAGGTGAACCGATTGTTTACGAAAATACTGTGACTGACGTGTTGATAAACAATCTTCCACCTAAAGAGGCTGTCTATAAAGTAATCAATAACCTCTATATACTTCCAGCAGACATGTCCTTTGAAATGTATGATGATTGGATCAAAGACCAATATAATGATTCATTATCCCAATTCAAATATATGAAAGAAAAGCTAGAACCATTATTTGATGAGTTTGACGTCATCTATTTAGATGTCCCACCTTCTATTTCTGTATATAGTAAATCCGCGATGTACATTGCGGACTGGGCAATCGTCGTCTTACAGACCCAAGTAAAATCGATGAGAAATGCGATGCAATATCTTGAGTATATGGACTTTTTTGTGAAAGAATTTGATACAAATTTATATGTTGCTGGTGTTATTCCTTTCATGTTGGAAAGCGGTGACGCAGTAGATCAGGAAATGTATAAACAAGCCCAAGAGATTTATGGGGAACATTTGATTAAAAATGTTGTACTCAAAAATGCACGCTTAAAACGATACGACGGATCAGGTATTACGATGGAGAAGACAAAGAAAGGTCTCTTAAAACAATGGGATCGCAAAAGCCACGAATTATTTATCAGTATTTTGAAAGAATTGGAAGAACACGAGAATTGGTATGCGGAGGTGGAGTAATTGGCTGACATCAAAGGACTTGATATTTTTGGGAACAACAAAGGACTCGCCAAAATAAAAAAAGAAGCAGAAGCAAAGAAAAAGCAGCAAGCAATTACACCATCTGAAAATAAGCAATTAGAAGTGCACCAAGTTCAAGAAATAAAAACTTCCTCCAATGTTGAAAGACAGAGTAGAGGAAGAACAAAAAAAGTTGGCGCACCAATCAGAAAGTTTGATAAGGTTTATTCCACCAAGCATCCTTTAAAACTGTCGACTTTGTTAAATGCGACTTCCAGAGTTTTAGTAGAAAAGTATGAGACTAATATGACAAGAGATGAATTGCTTAGAAAAGCTTTAGATGAGTATATTAAACAGAATCTTACGCAAGAAGATAAGCAAGATTTGTTTAATGACGTGGTGAAAGAACTAGACTTGTTCAGAGAAAAATATCCAATTGTTCCAGAATTAGATGATCGTGGAGAAATAATAAGAACTACCAGTCAGATAAAACAAGATACCGAAGACTCACTGCGCAAAGGGTGGGGAATGAATAATAAAGTTAGATAGAACCCCCTTTTTATAGCATAAAAAAGATTTAGAAGGATATATGATCCTATTGCATGAGAAGTACAATAAAATTAATAAGAAGTAACATTAACGAAAAAACGTGGAAATTATTCAGTGAATACAAAGAAATTAAATCTTGAAAAGTAATGGAGTATGGCTTGGAAAAGTTCAAAAAATATCAAGACAAGCTTCTCAAAAAAAGGGATTTTGATATCCAATAAAAAGAGTGAATCATTGTACTGCCCTCCAAAAAAGTAGTACCAAAAATCTAAATTTTTTGGAGGATTTTACATGACTCACTCTTTTTTTATCAAAGAAAGTATTTTCCAAGCAGTTTTTTCATCCAAAAATAAATCTGTAAAAAAATTACCATTCAAGGCGCCTAAACAACTCTCCGCTTTGAACTTACTTTTACAAATACCAATTCGTTTTGGAATATCGAAAATTTCTTTTAAAGAAAGACCAAAAGTCTTATCCTCAGATGCTTTGATGAATTCACCATTGATATTGAAGGGTCTTCCGTAAAGAAATCCAACAGTATCCGTCATGCTTGGAAATAGGATTTTACGATGCTTGTTCCAGGGTTCGACAGAATCAATAGAGGATAAGGTGCCAATTCCAGAAATTAACATATCTGCATGCGAAGCGGTTGCTAAGGTATTAGCTAAAGAAGGTTCTAGAGCCATTAGTTCACGTGCAGTTTCATTGATGACATATAAAGGAATACTGAGAGTCAAATAAGAAGACTCATAACGTTCAGCAGCTTTTTGAACTAATCGTGTGGAGCCAGCTAAGGAATTATATTTTCCGATTTCGCCAATGAATTGAGTAAAAATTAATTCTTCACGAGCACCCATTTTAAACTGATCAATCACTTTGTAAACGGTATCTCCCCAAGATAGTGCAACCACATTGGCTTTCTTAATTAATTCTTGAATGTAATCGGCAGCAAATTTTGAAAATAATAAATCGTGTTGTGATAAGTCTTCACTACTTTTTAATATATAGATATTCGTTTTAAAGTAATTTTTGAAGATTTCTTCTAGCTCATAATTCCTAGCATACGGAGAATTAATTGAAATACTAACTAATTGTTTTTCACGTGCATCTTCAATATATTTTAAAGCTTTATATCTGGTGATCCCATATTTTTTAGAAATTTCACTAATATTGATATCCTCGAGATAATAGTCTTCACAAATTTTTACAAGGAGTGATTCATAGTCAGAGAATTCCAGATGCATAGTATAGCTCCTAACTTTTTCAAATAGATATTTTTTCTCATTATACCAAAAAAATTGAATTTAGTCTTTTTTTAAATTTTTAAAAATAAGCATCATTTTTTTAAAATTTAAAATGAAAGGGTTTTTTTATTTTAAAAAAAGTGTTAAAGTGGTTTTGTAATAAAAAAATGTAAAAAGGAGTGAAGGTATGCTTGATGAAGTTTTAGAAATCCATAAAAAAAATGTAGGTGTTTTACGGATGGAAACAACAGAAGCCGTGCAAGATGATCAAGATTTAGCAAAAATGTACACCCCAGGTGTAGCAGAACTAAGTTTAATGATTGAGAAAAATCATGCTTTGGCAAGAGAATTAACAATTAGTGGTAAATTAGTGGCCGTTATTACAGACGGGTCGGCGGTATTAGGTCTTGGAAATGTAGGAAACCAAGCTGGATTACCAATCGTCGAAGGGAAAGCGCTGCTTTATAAAAATTTAGCAGGTGTCAATGCGATTCCATTAGCCATCGAACAAAAATCAGTAGACGAGATTGTACAAACAATTGTCAATTTGCAAAATAGTTTTGCAGGGATCCATTTAGAAGATATTGCAGCACCGAAGTGTTTTGAGATTGAAGAAAAATTACAAGAAAAACTTTCTATTCCTGTGTATCATGACGATCAAGAAGGAACAGCGATAGTCGTTTTAGCTGGATTGATCAATGCTGCTAAGATCCAAAGGAAAACATTAACTGAACTTCGAGTTTTGATCAACGGCATGGGAGCATCTGGGGTTGCAACAGCTAGACTATTAATCGCTGCTGGTATCAAAAATCTAACATTGGTGGATAAACAAGGGAGATTAAAGAAGCAAGATAGTACATTAAATAAATATCAAAGAGAGTTGTTGGATCATATACATGATACAAATAATAATGCAAGCGTTTTGGAAGATGCAATCGTTGGACAAGATGTTTTTATCGGTCTTTCAATAGGAAATGTTTTAACGCCTGAAATGATTGGAAAAATGAATGATAATCCGATTATTTTTGCTTTAGCCAATCCAGTACCAGAGATCACACCCGATTTAGCAAAAGAATCTGGTGCAAAGCTAATCGCTACAGGTTCTTCGAAATATCCTAACCAAGTAAACAATATTTTAGTATTTCCCGGATTGTTCAAGGGACTATTACTATCGAAAGCGAATAAAGTCGATCTTTCATTACAACTTGAAGTAGCCAAACAATTAGCTGCTAAGGTCGCAGAGCCTACGGTAGAAAAATTCATCCCTAATGTTTTTGATGAAGGAGTCGCAAACGTCGTTTCACAGGCAGTTTTGGATTATTTACAAAAACTAAATGAAAACGAGGATAATATACATGCTGAAAACATTAAATAGAATTAAAATTGGTTTTATTCCTTTATCTCTTTATATCATTTTGGTACTCGCGTATCTTGCAATGACGATAAGCAATATCGTTCCAGAAAATGATATGTTAGTTTCTTTGGGTATTATGACTGTTTTTGCTTATTTATTAGAAGAAATTGGTAAAACTATTCCTATTTTAAAAGATTTAGGTGGTAAAGTATTAGTTGTTACATTTTTGCCTGCATTTCTAGTCTATAAACATTGGCTACCTCAAAGTACTGTAACTGTGGTTTCTGATTTTATGAATAATAACAATTTCTTGATGTTCTTTATCACACTACTAGTTGTCGGCAGTATTGCTTCAATGAATCGGCAAACATTGGTTAAAGCAACTTCACGTATTATCATTATTTTAATTTTATGCGATGTGATTGGTTCTTTGATAGGAACAGGTGTGGGAATACTCCTTGGGCTATCTGCTTGGAATGCGTATTTCTTTATCGTTGCGCCGATTATGGCTGGTGGTGTTGGGGAAGGAGCAATGCCATTATCGATTGGTTATGCAGCAATATTATCTGGTATGGGACAAAATGATATCTTTGGGAAGATTCTACCGTGTGTGATGTTGGGAAGTTTAGTCGCAGTTCTACTGTCTGGTATGCTCAAAAAAATTGGAGAGAAATACCCACAATTAAATGGTCAGGGTAATTTGATCGATGGGGATGATGAACATTTAGAGAACTTGAAGGGTTCAGCTAAACCAGTCAATATTGAAAAAACATTGTTAGCAGGCGTGGTAGCAATAACGATTTATTTTGTTGCTGTCTATGTTGAGCACTTATTAAAATCACTCCTTGGCTTTTCTATTCCTTCACCTGTGATCTTATTAGTCTCTCTTATGGGGGCTAAAATGCTTGGTTTTATCCCTAAAAATATCGAAGAAGGTGGAAATTCGTTGTATGGATTCACTGTTCGTGGGATCACACCTCCCTTACTTTTTGGCGTAGGGGTTGCAAAAACAGATTGGTTAGAGCTGATCGAAGTATTTAAAAATCCTGCAACGATAGTAACAATCATTGTGACGGTAGTAGCTATTGTCGCTACAGCTTTTATCGCCGCAAAATTTTTAAAAATGTACCCAGTTGATACTGCCATCGCAGTTTCATGTTGTAGCGGACAAGGCGGTACAGGTGCTTTAGCTATCTTAGCTGCGGGTGATCGCATGGAATTAATGCCATTTGCACAAGTTGCTGTTCGACTAGGGGGTGCTATGACCGTAACGTTCGCTATCTTTTTAATGGGTCTGCTATCATAAGAACATAAAGAAAGGACGTGACCATGTGTTTGATCAAACAGATATCCAACGATTATTTTTAAAAAATAACTATATCAAAGACCAATGGGAAAATCTTTTGCTTGATTCAGGAATACAAAAGAAGCAAATCGAAGATTTTCAACATTTAGATCAAACATTGGGTATATACCATAAAGAAAAGTTAGTAGGAACAGTATCTTATCAAAACAACGTGATTAAATATATCGCCGTGTCTGAAAAATATAAAGATGGTGGACATACATTTAATGTACTAGTCTCTGCAATAATTCAGGCAATGAGTCAACAAGAGATTTTTCATTATATTGTTTTCACGAAACCGCGCTATCAAAAAAGTTTTAACTTTTTAGGTTTTGAAACAATCGTATCTACCCCAAAAATAGCTGTATTAGAAATGGGAGATAGTTCTATAAAACAGTACCTAGAGAGGATTCCTAAAGTGAATGGTGAAAAAAAAGCAGCAATTGTCATGAATGCGAACCCATTTACAGAAGGGCATTATTATTTAGTAAAACAAGCTGCCAATAACAACGATTGGGTATATGTATTTGTACTCGAAAAAGAACAAAATCTTTTTTCGACGAAGGACCGACTCAAATTAGTTCAACAAGGATTACAAAAACTGAAAAATGTCATTGTTCTATCAGGTGGCGAGTATATTATTAGCCCTGCAACGTTTCCCACCTATTTTTTACGAGAAGATGATGAAATAGCAAAGGAGCAAATGGTCGTAGATGCTACTTTATTCAAAGAAAGAATTGCCACTTATTTAGATATCTCTGCTAGATATGTGGGAGAAGAACCACTTTCCCCAATGACTCGTTCATATAACGACATACTGGAAACGATTTTACCCCCTGAAATAAAAGTTCATGTCCTTGCAAGGAAGAAAACGGAACAACACCAAGTTATTTCTGCTTCTCAAGTTCGTAAAGCGTATCTTGCTGGGCAATTGGAAAAAATAAAATATATGGTTCCAGAAACAACCTATCAATACTTAAAAAATAAAAGGGAGCGTTAAGTAATGGAAATAAATAAATCAGCGATTGCTGGAACATTAGAGTCAAGTGATGTCCAAATTATGATTTCACCGAATACAGAAGGAATAGAAATCGATTTAGACAGTCAAGTGATTGAGCAATTTGGAAAACAAATCAAAAAAGTTATCTATGACACACTAGCAGTTTATCAGATTAAAAACGTAAAACTCAAGGTAGTAGATAAAGGGGCATTAGATTGTGTTATTGTTGCACGATTAAAAACAGCGATCCATCGTTCCTTAGGTATCCAACACCAAGAAACACCGTGGGAGGTTTAATTAGATGATGAAAGAACGTTTGAGAAGAACAATGATGTTTGTTCCAGGAAATAATCCAGCGATGATCAAAGATGCAGGTATTTATGGTGCTGACTCGATTATGTTCGACCTGGAAGATGCAGTGTCTATGGCAGAAAAAGACAGCGCAAGAATGCTTGTGGCTGAGGCATTGAAAACAGTGGATTATGGTGACATAGAATTAATTGTTCGAATAAATGACCTGCACTCAGAATTTGGACGTGCAGACATTTTTGCAATGGTTAAAGCCGGCGCGCATGTATTACGTTTACCTAAAACAGAAACCTCTGAAGATATAACAGAAGTAGAAAAAGTGATTATAGAAGCAGAAAACTATCATAATGTTCCGATAGGGCGAACATTGATGATGGCAGCCATTGAAGGTGCTTCTGGTGTATTGAACGCACCTGCGATCGCCAAAGCATCTGATCGATTGATTGGAATCGCCATTGGGGCAGAAGACTATGTGACAAATATGAAAACCAAACGATATCCAGATGGAAACGAATTGTTTTTTGCTCGCAGTATGATCGTTCATGCTGCACGTGCAGCAGGCATTTCCGCATTTGACACTGTTTACTCTGATGTGGATGATATGGAAGGATTTTTAAACGAAGTACGTTTAATCCATCAATTAGGTTTTGATGGAAAATCTTGTATCAATCCACGGCAAATTCCAGTAGTCAATACTGTTTATCAGCCGTCAATCAAAGAAATCAAACGATCACTAGACATCATCTCGGCAATCGAAGAAGCAAAAGAAAAAGGTTCTGGCGTAATTTCTTTAAATGGAAAAATGATCGATAAACCAATTGTAGAACGTGCACAACGGACATTGATGTTAGCAAAAGCATCACGATTGATTGATGAGGAGGGAAATATCCATGCATAATAAACAAAGACGTAGCATTCCATCAAGTGTTTTAACAAAGTATAAAAAAGAATTCCAAAGTGTTTCATTATCGCCACAAACGATTCAACGTTGTGCACCAAAAGTAACGACTGTAACTAATCAGACAAATAAATTGATGCACTCGATCAAAGAAGCTATAGAAAAATCGGGCTTAAAAGATGGAATGACGATTTCATTTCATCATCATTTAAGAGAAGGTGATTTTGTTTTTAACCAAGTGATGGCCGTGATCCGTGAAATGGGCATCAAAGAATTGACCTTAGCACCAAGTTCTTTAACGAACACTATGAATGAGATGGTTATTGAATGCATCAAGGACGGTACAGTAACTCATATCACAAGCAGTGGGATGCGCGGCAGCTTAGGTGAATTTATTTCTCATGGAGGAATGGACAATCCTGTGATTTTACGTTCTCATGGTAATCGTCCACGTGCAATTGAAAGTGGTGAATTGAAAATCGATGTTGCATTTCTAGGAGTACCAACATCTGATGATTATGGAAATGCTAATGCGACTGTTGGAAAATCCGTTTTTGGTTCATTAGGGTATGCAAAAGTAGATGCACAATATGCAGATAAAGTCATTCTTCTAACTGATCATTTAGTTCCTTACCCTAATACGCCCATTAGTATTCCGCAAACACAAGTCGACTATGTCGTGGAAGTAGAAGCAATTGGTGATCCGAATAAAATCGGTGCTGGTGCTACACGGTTTACTAAAAACCCAAAAGAATTAAAAATTGCTGAAATGGTCAAAGATGTCATTGTTCACTCACCTTATTTCAAAGATGGCTTTTCTTTTCAAACAGGAACGGGTGGTGCAGCTTTAGCAGTAACGCGTTACTTAGCTAGTGAAATGGAAGAAAAACAGATCAAAGCTTCTTTTGCATTAGGTGGCATCACTAAACCAACGGTTGATTTATTGGAAAAAGGTCTTGTTGAAAAAGTGTTAGATGTCCAAGACTTTGACAAAGGAGCAGCTGAAGGAATGGCGCGGCTTGAGAACCAACAGGAGATCGATGCTTCCTTTTATGCTGATCCAAGTAATAAAGGAGCGGTTGTTAACCAATTAGATGTCGCTATTTTATCTGCATTAGAAATTGACACAAACTTCAATGTAAATGTTATGACTGGTTCAGATGGTGTGCTAAGAGGTGCGATTGGTGGACATCAAGATGCAGCAACGGCTAAACTTACTATCATCTCAGCGCCGTTAGTACGTGGCCGAATACCTACAGTAGTAAATGACGTTACTACATTGATCACACCAGGGAAAAGTATCGATGTATTAGTCACAGAAGTAGGGGTTGCTATCAATCCCCAACGTAAAGATCTAATAGCTATTTTTGAAAGAATTCCACAAATTCCTGTTTTTACAATAGAAGAATTACAGCAAAAAGCAGAAAAAATAGTAGGCATCCCGGAACCTTTGCAATTCACAGATCGGATAGTTGCCTATGTAGAATACCGAGATGGTTCAATTTTAGATGTCGTTCGTCAGGTGAAAGAATTTGAAGAAGAGAGATCATGATGTTTGATACTGGAGAAATTCAAGAAATCGAGGATATTTTGATCCATAAAGAACAACGTGCTAACTTGCAAAGCAACCTGCTTTCCAAGTATTCAAATAGTTCATTGATGGTCTTTACATTGAATATTCCTGGGCCGATCAAAAATAATCCAATGATTGAGCAGGTATTTCGTCAGGGACAGCAGTCAATTCAGCAAATGTTTTTAAAAAAAAAGGTGGAAATGACGTACACAAAAGAAATCAATTTGCCAAGTGGATTGGACTGGTACGTAATAGTAACAGAAGCACCTTTGAATCTCAAAAAATGGTTGGTCACGTTAGAAGAGCAAGACGCATTAGGTAGACTTTTTGATTTAGATGTCTTGTTCAAAAAAGGAGAGCAGATAACAATTGTCAGTCGCCAAGCTCTTAATCATGGGGAACGTCCTTGTTTTATTTGTGGGAAATCAGCAAAGGTATGTGCACGTAATCGTACACATACTGTGAAAGAAATGCAAAAGAAAATCGAACAAATAGTAGCCGATTCCTTAAAAGGAGCATTGAAACATGCATGATAATATTCAAAAAATAGCACAAGAAGCACAATTAGCGATGCTTTATGAAGTTACATGTATCAATAAACCAGGATTGGTTGATCCAGTAGACCCCGGGTCTCATAAAGATATGGACATTTTTACTTTTCTACAAAGTAGTGTAGTTTTGACTCCCTATTTTGAAGAATTTATCCAAACAGGATTGGACCGACAACATCAACCAATTGAAGAAACCTTTATGGCGATTCGACAGATTGGTTTAGAGGCTGAAACTGCGATGTTCTCAGTGACAAATGGTATAAATACACATAAAGGTGCTATCTTTTCATTGGGGATTTTTCTTGCTATTTGTGGCCGGTTAACTATTTGGAAAGTTCCTTGTAAAAAAAGTTTCTTTCAAAAAGAAATTCAAAAAATGACGAAAAATCTACTTAACGATTTTGGGAAGATTGATCAAACAAAACCAAAAGCATGGACTTGGGGAGAATATCTATTTGTTAACCATGGATTGACAGGGATACGAGGGGAAGCCAAAAGAGGTTATCCTTGTGTTTTTGACCGAGGATTGCCTTATTATCAAGCATATCAAGGGTCGCAACAAGATAAGATGATAGACACTTTACTTTTTCTATCAATGGAAGTAGAAGATACCAATTTGATCAAACGAAGTAATAATAGACATGTTTTTGAAGAGTATCAATTACTTATTCGTCCTTATTTTGAATTAGGGGGTGTAAAAACCATACAAGGTAAAAAATATTTGGATTACCTAAATCAGCAATTTAAAAAGAAAAATTGGAGTATTGGTGGAAGTGCAGACTTATTGATCCTTACAATCTTTTTAGATAAAATCATGGACAAAGGATGGTTATGTTGATACTATAATACAGTATTTTGTATTAGTAAGCTAATAACTAAAAAATGGTTCAATACAAATATTTTATAAAAAATGGTAGTGCCTATCCTTTCAGATTGTAGACAAAGAAAAATTTCTTTGTCTACAATTTTTGGCTCTAAGTCAAATCGTGTTGTTTTCGTTAAATCACTGAAAGGAAATGCTTCGGCGTTTCCTTTTTTCTTTTTGATTTTTTGTTCAAATAATGTCGCAAAGATTCTGTTGAATCAGAGTTCGCATACGAAGGTGGCGAAAGGTTCTAAAACCAAACGCCACTCTCTTGATCACTTTAATCAAGTTATTCTTCCCTTCAAGTTTTCCGTTCGAATAGGGGTATTTTAACGCATTGATAATCGCTTGTTTGTGTTTGTTTAAGTAAAGAACCGCTTTTTTAAATGTTGGATCAAGCATCGTGGGTAAGTGATCAATGTGTTCGTAAAAGTCTTTATAATCTTTGGTATCAAAGGCATCCAACAAATTTTGATACCCATCATAGCTTGTCCGTAAGTGCTCGTCAATCGATAATAAATAGTCCAATACTTCCGATTCCGTCAGGTATTTCCGTTGGAAAAGCGGGTATTGTTTGAGCGAAGAATAATTGATTTTTCTATTTTTCTTCAGAATGGTTCGCCAATATTTCTTAAGCTTGCGATACTTTTTCATGGCTTGCGGGTCGCTCTTTTTCAAGTGATTCATGGTTTTTATCCGTTGTTTGTTAAATGCACGATTAAGTTGTTGGATCACATGAAATCGATCAATGGAAATCCGAGCATTTGGGAAAACGACCTTTGTCACAGAATCATAGCCCGCATTCATATCCATCACGACATGAGAAACGTTTTTCCGTGCGTGATAAGTAAAGCGCATGAAATAGGCGATCAGCTTGAAGCTTCTTCGATCCTCTAAAATATCAAAGATTTTCCCCGTGTCCGCGTCACTGAGAATAAAACACATGGCGCCCTGACAGTCCTTAGTTCCTTTGAATTCATCAATCAATAGATGTTTGGGTAAGTAATTGGGCTTCAGTCGTGGTTCTTCAAAAAAAGAATCCAAGACCCGTTCGACCGTTTTAGCGGAAACCAAGTAACGTTGAGCGATATCTTTCATCGAAATTTTCTTCTTTAAATCAACAGCGATCGCAAACTTGAGCGCTTGGGAGAGATAACAGTTTTCTGCGACATAATAGGTTTTAGCTGAAAAGGTATGGTGACACTGTTTACAATAAAACCGTTGTTTATAGAGATGAAGATAGGTAGACACCTCTTGATAAGGGAGTAATTGAATCCAGCTATCTTTGTAGCCATGATGGATGACGGAGTCGTATCCGCAACACTCACACCGAGGAGACGGATAGCTCAGTCGACCAGTAAAGACGGTGGCCATTCTGTTATGTACTTTTTCTTTTGAGACGGCGTCTTTAGAAAAAGTAATGTTGGAATCGTGAATATTTAGGATTTGTTTGATGGTTTTGTCTAGGCAATTATCTTTATATTTGATATTCTTAATACTGGACATTTGGTTCGCCTCCTATGATTGGGTTCAGCGATTTAATTATAGGACAACCAAATGTCTTTTTGTATAAAAAAAGACTTGGTGTTCTGGATAGGAAAATAGCCACCCTATACGCCCATATTATCACACGAACAGAGTGAGTTTTAACCAACACGCCTGACGATAAAACGAAATGTAAATTAAGGTTTATCGCACATTAACCACAAATGAAACTTGGTGGGTATAAATGCGCCCTCAAAAATAAGGGGTGCGTTTCGACAAAGTTAATCTGACAAATATTCCCTTAGCGATTTTTACAAAGGGCGCACTTATACCCACCAAATTTTTCTTACGAAAAATTGATCCGTTAGCGCTAAAAAAGAGTACATATCACTCACGTGACTTGTACTCTTTTTTCGTCAAGCGTGTTAGTTAAAATTCTCTTTGCTCATGTTGTAGATTATTTATTTTTTTGATTAACTTTCTTTTGGCAATCTTTGCATATACCATTCCTATGATCTTCTTTAGTTGAGTTCTCATAGAACTCATTTAATCTTTTTTCAATTGAACACATAGAACATTTTTTTGTTAAGGCTTTACCCATTTGACCAATCTCCTTACTTTTTCAAGTATATTTTTTTATTGTTAGATGTTTTTCCTATCATTTCTACAATCGAATTATTCTTCGCATAATCACTAAATAATCTCCCTAATAAAATTCGATCAGATTTACTAACCTCCTTCCATTCTAGGCCCGTATATAAATCAGGTAAAGTAAATTGAGTTTGTGGAGGAAGTTTTTTAACTCTTTGAATTGTATCGGCTATCAAAATATTAATAATAGTAACCTCCCTTCGTTAATTTATAATCTATTATGCATAAAAATATTGACAAAAGCAAACTTTATGGATAATAATATGCATATATAATTTTTTTAATAAAGGGGAATTTAAATGAAATTAACGAGCGCAGAACATACAATTATTCATACAGCATCAGTAGCAGCAGCAACAGCAGCAAGTCCCATACCATTTTCTGACGCAGCATTATTAATTCCGATTCAAACAACAATGATTACAGGTTTATATAAAGCTAATGGGGCTAATATTTCTCGAGGAGTTGTTGATGGAGCTTTAAAAGCAACTATAGTCTCAAGTTTAGGTAAGTCATTAGCAGGAAATCTTCTAAAACTTATTCCTGGGGTAGGCACAATTGCCGGTGGAACTTTAAATGCTGGAGTGTCAGTAGCTTTTACAGAAGCATTGGGATTTGCAGTCGTTAGCGAATTAAGAGGGGCAGATAATGCGGACATTATTGATCTAGCTAACGTAATTAAAGATGTCATTAATGGATTCACAAAAAAATAATATTATTTTGAATGTGAACTGCTCCCTGTCAAGTAGACAGTCGAAAAAAAACAAAAAGATTTGTTCGAGTTTCACTCGAACTGGCATTCAGAGGAGATATAGAAAGGAACTTTCTCTATCTCCTCTTACAGGTTAATAAAAAGTCTTAAGAGACAGCCTTATGTCTGATTTCCATCGGAGTTAGTCCGTCGTGTTTTATTGTGATTCGTTCATCTTCTTTCCTAAATTAAAAATCAGTAGCAAATGATAAGAATAAAAAGCAACTTTATTTCCACCACTGCCACCACTTTCTAGGTACTCCGTGTTGCTCTAGCGTTGTTTGTTCGTTTAACTGTTCCTGCAAAGATTTATTTTCACTTTTAAGCCTTTCTAATTCTTCTTGCGGTTGATACTGATACTCTGCCTGTCCACCTCTTGTATCCTCTGGTGGCATTTTAAGAGCTTTTAAGTCTTTGGTTTCTGCCTTGTACTCTTCTAGCAATTTTTTATCCTGCAATGCTAACCGCTGCTGTTGGTCTAAGAGGTTTTGAGTTTGTTGAATAATTTTTTTTAATTCCGAATTTGATGTTTGTTCTATATCTAAAAATTTCTCTAAAACAAAAATTCTTTCTTTAAGATAAGATTTTTCTTCGTCTTCTTGATTACCTCCTAGACTATCTGCTTCGTCTAACCAACTTTTTATTAATGTTTGTTCTTTCTGAGATAACACTATTGTATTTTTTCCGGATATTTTTTTCCAATTTCCGATAGATAATTTTTGTTTCTTTTTTTCATAACTAATTTTATTTTGTAAATACTTTTTACTAATACCTAATTCATCCGCAAGCTCCTTAATGGTCTTTAAATTCTCACTCATGGCTTGCTCCTTTACCTCGAACACTTGCAGGGTCTGGTTGCTCAAGGTCTTGTAATTTTACATTTTGCAAGTATTGTTCAATCGCTTTTTTCAGATACTTAGCCATATTTCCTTTTGAATACGGTGCTTGTTTCTCACGTACATACGACAAGTGTGTTTTCACGCCCTCAAGTCCTCGTAAGGCTTTCAGTTCATCATAGCGTGGATAGACGTTCTTTTGTAAGCCTGCCATGAGTGCAAGGTCGGTCATTTCATACGGACTTAACAACATGGCATCTAGCAACAAGCGTGTGTATTTGCTTTACATAGCTTCCGTATACAAAGCTTGTTCGGTTTGTTCTTTTTTTGCCTGTTCTTCTTGGTACAATGGATCATCTAACTTGTAACTGGTATCGTCTGCTTGCCATTTTTTCGTGATATGAAAGACAATCGAATCAATCGAACGTCCCTTTTTGATTTTGTCATAGGCTACATTCAAATGGGTGTACCGGTTAATTTCTTCTATTGCTTTTTTTAGAACTCTAGTTTCAAAATGAGTAAACCGTTTGTATTCATTGACTGTATCGGTCATAGCTCGTAATTCCTGCATCGAAATAGACGGATGGCGGTAGGCTTCGACTTGCTCCTCTCTGCGCCCACCCTTAGAACTATAATGCTCGTATTGGTTATAGGGTTCTGTTGCAAAGTTTTAAATCTACTATC
>NZ_KV833933.1:0-26752 GCF_001837725.1 Enterococcus sp. HMSC072F02 | reverse complement strand
GTAAATACTTCAAAAATTCAAAAGGAGAATAACCAAAAATTATTTATTAATTACAATTGGAACAAGCTCACTATAATAACTTTCTGTTTCTAAAATATTGTCGGGATATTTTAAATGAAGAGAGTTTACAGTATCGATTACATCTTTTTGATTGAAACCTTCTAAATAGTGGGTACTTGTCCCTTTAGGAGCTATTTCAACGATTTCGATTATCTTTTTAACGATAGATTCTTTATAAGCCATAATCTCACCACCTTTCATAGTGAGATTATATCAAATAAATAAGGAGATGATTTTAATGACACGACAAGAAAAAATAAACATCGTACTTGATGCTAGACCTAGACTAGTCCACATCATCAAATGTGCAAATGATGATCAACTCGATCGTCTAGTTGAAGAAGTCCAAAAAGAGCTTGAACGTGAACTAGATGAAGCAGCTTTCGTTTGATTCTTTAAATTAATAGTATAAAAAAATTGCTCGTATTGATATACGGGCGAATAAGAATATGAGGTGTTTAAACTGTTAAAAAAATCAAGTGTTATTCGAGAATCGTTAGTCGAAGTAATTAATAAGAGTGGTGAGACCAAAAAGGAAATAGCAAGACAAATCAACGTCTCTCAACAGTCATTAAGCGATTGGACAACATTGCTTAATACGAAGCCCGTGACGTTGGAAAATGCTCAGGCGTTAACGGATCATTTTAGAGATTCAGATTTCACTCTTCAAGTGATTCATGAGTTCTTTGGTTTATTTAAATCAATAGATGGTGATGTTTATAGAAGAGATCCATCTTCACTTGATAAGTTGCAAATGATTGAATCAGATGAGCGGAAACAGAAGAAGCAAGAAGTAGAAAAAATTCTTCTTAAACAAGTAAATTACTTAACTGTTGATGATCGTCAACAAATCATTGCATATGCTTATGAATTTTTAGACGAGATCATGGTTGAAGTCACACTAATAAGTGCATTATGCGAAATACTTGGAATCGATATTCGCAAGCTTAGTGAGGAACGGCTGTCGTACTGGGTGGTACAAGGATATATGAAAGGATGATGGAAATGGAAACATTGGAAAATATTTTTCCAAAAAAAGTTGTCTTGAAGCGCAACAGTAAGAGAAACGTCGAAAAACTAACTTACTCAGTTACTGAAGCGGCATTAGCTATAACAACAAATCCACAAAACGTAAAAGCTTTGATCGATATGGGGTACTTGGGTTGCTTAAAGATTGGAGAGATACGGATACCCAAAGCTGAAGTTAACCGTTTTTTAAACAATTATATGAACCGAGATTTGGCTAGTGAAATTGCTAAATATAGAGAGGAGAGAAAGAAATGAAAACTGTATTTAAAATGACTGTCAAGAGCGCTTTGCTTATGAGCCTAGTAGCAATCGTACTAGCAAGTATTAATCCAGCATATGCACTTATTTATTGGGGAACCTTAGTAACGGTTACTGCTGTAAGAGAAAGTTTCAAAATGCCAACACAAAAAAGACCGACCAGCGACGGTAATCGCTAATCGGCAACATAACAAAATAACTTAACTGTATTTTAGCACGAAAGGAAGGCTAAAACAATGAATGATTTTGGACAAGCGCTCGATCAGTATTTGACGACTCCCGAATGGGGCACGCCACATAAAGAGGAGGAAGACGATGAGTAAATCTACCTTAGAAATGAGCCGTCAAGAATGGCTTGAAGACCGTAAGAAAGGCATCGGAGGTTCTGATGTCGGAACGATTTTAGGATTGAATAAGTGGAAATCACCTTATCAACTCTGGCTAGAAAAAACAGGACAAGTAGTACTTGAAGAATCAGGAAGTGAGCCCGCTTATTGGGGTAATGTTTTAGAAGAAGTGGTTGCTAAAGAATTTCAAGAACGGACAGGTAAAAAGGTTCGCAGAAGAAATCAAGTCTTTGAACATCCACTGCATCCGTTTCTAAGAGCGAATATTGATCGGGAAGTAGTGGGAGAAAATGCCATTCTGGAATGCAAAACAGCCAATCAATTTCTCGGTAAAGAATGGGAAGGCGAAGAGGTACCGCTTAGCTATCTCTGTCAAGTTCAACATTACATGAACGTTCTAAACAAAGACTATTGTTACATCGCTGTCTTAATCGGTGGTCAAAAATTTATCTGGAAGCGGATTGAACGAGATCAAGAGCTGATCGATACAATCACTGAACAATTAGTAGAGTTTTGGGAAACGAACGTTCTTGGAGGTATCGAGCCAATTATTGATGGTAGTCAAGCGACAGCTGATTTCTTGAAAGAGAAGTATGCAGATGTTGAAGACGTTCAAACGACGTTACCAATTCATTTCGATGAACTAGTTGAACAGAAAAATGAACTCAAGCGAACCAAGAAAGAAATTGAATCGGCTATTCGACAGGTGGACAACGAGTTCATCAGTGAATTAGGCAAACGTGAAGCTAGTATCGGGATCACTCAAAAAAACATCATCAGTTGGAAACTTGTCCGTACGAGACGTATGAACTCGAAGAAACTAGCAGAGAAATATCCAGATGTCGCAAATGATGAAGAGATTTATAACGTTACTGAATCAAGAAGGCTAACCGAAAAGGAGATCAAATAATATGGCAACAAATGAATCGTTAAAAAATCAATTGGCAGAAAAGCCACAGAAACAAGTTGCACCAGGACAGTTAGGGCTTAAAGCTCTAATGAATACACCAACAATGAGAAAGAAATTTGAAGAAGTACTTCATGACAATGCTAATGCTTTTATGTCGAATGTTATGACTCTTGTATCTAATGACAGTTATCTTGCAGATAGTGAACCGATGTCTATCATGAGTGGTGCGTTAACTGCTGCAACATTAAATCTTGGACTAGATAAGAATCTTGGCTATGCCTATCTCGTTCCATTTAATAGCAAAAACAAGCAAACAGGAAAATGGGAAAAGAAAGCTCAATTTATGCTTGGCTATAAAGGATATATCCAATTAGCCCAACGATCAGGTAAATACAAAGCATTAAATGTGATTGAAGTTTACGAAGGAGAACTAAAAAGCTGGAACCGACTGACAGAAGAGTTCGAGTTTGATCCAAATGGTAGAACATCTGATGAAGTCATTGGATATGTTGGCTATTTTGAATTACTGAATGGATTCAAGAAAACTGTCTATTGGACCAAACAAGAAATTGAAGCTCATCGAATTGCTAACAACAAAGATCGAGATAAGACAAAGTTAAGTGGTGTGTGGGCATCTGATTACAATGCAATGGCACGAAAAACTGTTTTGAGAAATCTTCTTTCTAAATGGGGGATCTTATCCATTGAAATGCAAGAAGCTACCACATCGGATGAGAGAGTCCAAAGAGTTCAAGAAGATGGCAGCATTATTGCTGAAACAGAAGTTGAAGAAGATATTCCTGAAAGAAAAGAAGCAGAGGTTATATCTGAAGAAAATGAAGATGTACAAACTGGATTATTTGATGCATCTAATCCGCCGTTAAACAAATAATGAGGGAGTTTTCTCCCTCAAATTACTAGAACGAAAGGAGGAACACAATTGGATTACATCGGACAGCTTAATGCTTTTGACAATTGGCTTGAATATAACGAGCTTGGCGCTGGTCCCCAACTGCTTTGGTATAAGCTAATGGCTATAGCAAACAAAAGTGGATGGCAGAGCGAATTATCGATTGCCAATACAAGGCTACAAGCAATGACTAAAACGTCTGAAAAAACATTGATTAACAATCGTAATCAATTGATCCAAAACGGACTCCTTCAATATAAAAAGAGAGGTCGTACAAAAGCTGGAGTTTATATTCTTTCTGATCTAACTGGAAATTTTACAGTAAAAACTACAGTAGATAATACGGTAGAAAACTCCGCTACTGGAAATATTCCAGTAGATAGTAAAGTAAATCCGAAAGTAAATAGGGAAGTAAATCCTTCAGTAGATTCTACAGTAAATCCTTCAGCTTATATAAACAATACAAAACAAAACAAAACAAATAAAGAAGATGATGATATAGGCGTGTATGAGTTCATCCAAAAAAACTGGGGGAAAGCACCTACTGGACTTTTGCAAGGAGTATTAGGACCGATGATTAAAGCTTGGGGAGCAGATATGATTCTCTTTGCTTTTAAATTAGCTTTCGAAAACAACGTTGAGATGCCAGGATTGAAAAAATATGTTGAAGCGATATTAAATTCATGGAGTAATCAAGGAATTAAGACAATGGAATCAGCAGAAAAAGCCCAAGAAGATTTTAAGAACAAGAAAAAACAAAACTATCTTCCTAAACGTCAAAACAATGTACGGCGTGAAAAGTTACCTGATTGGGTCAACAAACCTCAAGAAGAAAAGACGCTAGATCCTGATAAAAAAGCAGAATTAGAAGCCCGCTTTGCTGCTTATCAGGCTAAGAAGGAGGCGCTTCTTGAGAATGAATAAATATCGTAATCGAAAAACTATCCATCGAGGTATCAAGTTTGATTCTATTGCGGAAGCAGAGTATTACGATCTAGCCTTGTGGCAAGCTGAAGCGAACGGCTGGAAAGTAAAACTTCAGGAAAGATTTGAGCTGATGCCGAAATTTGAACTAGACGGAAAGAAGTATCGCAAGATCGAGTATATTCCCGACTTCACATTTTATAAAAACGGCAAACTTGTCAAAGTCGTAGATGTCAAAGGAATGCAGACAAAAGACTTCAAGATCAAGGCAAAGTTGTTCTGTCATCAATATCAAGTGCCGTTGATATTAGCTAAAAAATATCGGAATACGTTCAAGGAAGAACGGTTTTAATGAGGTGATCCATCATGACAACAGAAGAAGTGATTCAAATGCGTATTCGAAGCATTCAACGTGAGATTGACGATCTGGAACGAACAAAGGCAGTGATGGTCAATGAAACGGCTAGAAAGGCAATCGATTTGCACATAGAGAATTTAAGAAGGGAAATTCGTAGATTGGAGGAATGAGCGTGGATAAGAAAGCAGCAATGAAACGAATTGCTGAATTAACCAAGTCAGAATCTTGGCAAGAAGACAAAGAAATAGTTGCAGAAGTCCAAAAGCTCGGCAAACCAATGTGGGCTGAAAAAACCAAACGGAGAACGCCGAGAAAAATTGCAATCTGGCATGGTGATCGAATTCTAGTAACAGGTACTGCTGAACAGTTATCTGAAATTACTGGTCTGAGCAAAAACATCATCTGGGATAGAGCTAGGAGCTTATGGATTGATTCAAAGGGACGACAATTTAGGTATGTGGAGGAGAAATAATGAACGAACTAATCACAAAAGTAGAGAAGTGGGCAAAAGATAAGGGATTGGATCAAGCTGATTCGCCAGAAAAGCAGTTTGAGTATGTCAAGGATTTCCCTCACCACGTAGTTACACGTAATGGTGAAGTAGTTGTTTTGAGTTATATAGATGCTAGAGGTCAGTTAAGAAAAGCGAGGATTTTACAGCAGCGGTTAAATACTGATGGTTATCCAATAGTGAAGCTGACATATTTTGGGAAGAAAAAAACGGCAAAAGTACACAGATTAGTTGCGGAAGCATTTATCCCAAACCTAGAAAATAAAGAAACTGTCAATCACATTGACGGTAACAAGATCAATAGCCACATTTCTAACCTTGAGTGGGCTGACAGGTCAGAACAACTTTATCATGCGTACGCTATGGGATTAAAGAAGTATCCAGTTGTAGCAAAAACAGCAGTGAAAGCCAAAAATGGCAAACCAGTAAAATGTTATGAAAAAGAGACAGGAGTAACTAGATATTTTCTTTCTGCAAGAGATTGTTCAAAACACTATGGGTATTCAGAAAGATGGTGTGATAAAAATATTTCTGAAATGAATGGAAATACACGTAAATTTATTTTTGAGTATGTATCCATTGAAGAGGTGAAAGAAAATGTTGACAAAATTACGGTTTCAACGTTAGTAGATTTAGTGAAATTGTGGGCGGTGGAGAGAGGATTGCATAACACTCCTCCGGAAAAACAGTTTTTAAAAGTAGCTGAAGAAACGGCTGAAATTGCTGCTGGTATGCTCCGTGGCAACATGGAAGCTGTGAAAGACGGCATAGGAGACGTAATCGTCACGCTGATTATCCTTTCCATGCAAAAAGGGACAAACGTACAAGAGTGTTTAGAAATGGCATACAACGAAATCAAAGGACGTACAGGGAAGATGGTAGATGGTGTATTCGTGAAGTCGAGTGATTTGGAGGATAGCAAATGAACTATACACAACAAGAACTGACTGATTTATGTCCAAAAGATGTGGCTGAGTTCATCAATGATGAAGTCCTGCCTAAATATGCAGATGGTTTAAATACAGCAGAAAACGTTACAGATTTTATGATTAATGATGCTATTGATCGTTTGAGATTTTTAGAAATAGATTGTATTGCTTATTATCGTCTACACGCAGAAGTTGCTTTGATTGATCCGTATATTGCTTTAAGCCAAAATCGAAAAATACTCGTAGCCTATATTGATACCAAACAGATTTTAGAAGGCAGAGATGTCGAGATAGAGATCGATGAGGAGGAAGCGGAATGAATGTTCAAAATAGCATTTTATCTGTTCGATTACAAAGATGGTTCGTTTAAGAAAGTTTATTTCCATCACTGGAATGATAGCAAGCCTGTTTTTACAAAAAACAAGAGGAGAGCTCAGGAGTATTTTGATGAAAGATCAGCAAATAAAGATATAGTGCAGTTAAAAAAAGCAGAATCACCATCTGCGAAAACATTATCTATAAAATGGGAGGAAACAGAATGAAGATTTATGTAGTAAAGTTTGGAAATCAATTTTACAGAAGTGATGAACGTTCTATAGGGGCTAACACATTATCCATTGTAGACATACTCCAAAGTGCAAGATGGTTTGATAATCTCGAAGAAGCTAACCAAGTTTCACGACGACTTGGTGGATTAACGCAAGTATATGAACTGGTCACTGTCGATCACGAGGAGGTAGAGTAATGAAACTAAAAGACGGATTTTACGCTAGTAGTCATGGTATTGGCGGTTTGATGCTAGATATGCCGACAAAGAATCCTAAAAAACGTAAGAAACCAAAAGTCAAAGTCGGTGACATGGTTCGCTGCGAAGCAGAAGGGTTCATCTATCCATTTCGTGGATATGTAGAACACGTCTATAATCACTCAGCGATCATTCGCATTGAAAACACGATGGAATGTGACAAGCGGTTAGCGAAAAGCAAAGAGAATTTAGCAGTGGCTCGATTGGTGGATATGGAGGTAATTAACTAATGATCACAAACGTTATTAGTATCACAGCAATAGTTATTCTACTTTTGACGGTTGTTTCCTTGAATAACGAAGCAACTAATCTCAAAAAAGAAAACAATAAACTAAAAAGCATACTGAAAGACACGAAGTATGCTGAAATTGTCGATTTATTATCTGATGACAAATAAAACAGCAAGCCATTATTAGCTCGCTGCTCGTGACAAATATGATTTGCCCCTGCCAAGGTAAGTCTATTATATCACAGGAGGCAGCTATGGAGTTAAAGGTAATTGGATTAAGCGACATTGAAAAAATGCAAGGAGAACATTGTTTAATCATTATTTCAAACGGTCAAATGAAAAGTGTCGAGCTTCCTTCGTTTGGAACAACAGTTATAGAGTCTCATTGCAATAAAGTTAAGCAAGTTAAAGAAGAAGTAAAACAACTATTTTAAATATAATCCTACCAGAAAACTGGCGGATACAAGTTAACAAGAATTTTCTTGTTGATTTGTGTCCGTTTTTTTATTTGCGAAATTGAGGAGGCTATCTATATGAATGAGTTGATTCAAGAATACAAAACTGACTTGAATATATTGAAAAAACAGCATCAAAAAATTTTAAATAAACGATATCGCGTGCCTGTTAACGAAAATGGGAGAGTGATACATAAATTAATAGATGATCGCACTCCTCAAGACATCGCAGATCAAAAAGTGATAGCAGAAGCTATATCAACAACAGAATATGCTTTATTTTGGCTAGAAACAGGGAGAGAAAAACCATTTGATGATGAACAAGCTAAGAAGATACCAAAACATAGGAGAGCCGTTAAAGTGGCAGATATCGATGTTATGAGTTATCAAGTTTACTTGCAAGAAATAGAAAAACCTGCTGAAGAGACGATTTCCCCAAAGAAAAGAGAAATGTTGCTCCAAGTGACGGAGATAGAATCTTTATTGTCTAATAAAGAACTGACATTATTCCATCTGATCAATAAAGATCTATGCACTTATGGAGAAGCTGCTGAAAAAATGGACTTAGCTGTTGGAACAGTCAAATCCATGTCTCAGAGGATAAAAAATAAAATCGATAATTATTTTGAATATGGACACCAAATCAACCTTTTTGAGATTAGCTAAAATTTGTAAACCATTCCCACCTATAAGTGAAGTCAATTATTAGATTAGACACTCACAAGTTAATTCATTCTTTTATTCCGAATAATTGTTCTTCAAAAATAAATCATGCATCGTTTTCGATGCTTCTTCTTTAACGATAGTCAGTGGCAACCAACATAAATAAAAAGGATGTGAACTCAACTCCTCCTAAAACGTTCTTATTATCTATTTGTTGTCACTGGCTATTTCATACATATTATAGGGAGGCAAGCTGATGAGGAAATACTGGTATGTGTCATTGATCAACGATTATCCAAGATGCAAAGATTGTCGTGATAAAAGAGTTGTTCAATCTGTTCAAATGAAAAGCAAATATTCTGTTATAGAGATGATCAGAGAAGCCGAACCGAATGAAATTGATGCATGCCGTTTAGTCTATTGCGGTCATGGTTTCTATTCAGATAAACACATAAAGGAAAATCTTTCAAAGTATATTTAAGTACAATCAAGAAACTGAGAGGTGGTGAGAATGGTTGAACTAAAAAATAATAAACAAGAACAATTTGCAAAAGAATATCTAATTGATCTTAATGCAACGCAAGCGGCCATTCGAGCCGGATATTCCAGCAAAACTGCATATTCTCAAGGACAACGGTTGTTGAAAAATGTTGAAATTCAAACTCGTATTTCTGAATTAATGAATGAAAGAAGTCGTAGAACAGAAATAACTGCTGATCGTGTGATCCAAGAAATAGCTAAAATTGCTTTTTCGGACATCGGAGAATATATGACTTGGGATCAAGATGGAAATATAACCATGCTTTCAAGTGATAATTTAGATACGAGTGTAATTCAAGCTATAAAAAGTAATCGAACTTTACGACCGATTGGCGATGGAGAAGAAGTTATAGATTCATCTTTAGAAGTGAAGTTTCATCCTAAACTTAAAGCTCTTGAGTTGCTTTATAATCACGTTAATGGTTCAGACAAACTATCTAAGGCTCAGGTTAGAAAGGCAATTGCTGAAGCAAAAATAATTGAAAATAAAGCAGATAAGTTAACTGCTGGAGGAAAAGTCAATAATCTGCTTCAAGCTCTCTTAGATGTTAAATCTGGAGGTGATGGAAGTAATGGAACTGAAGTTTAGCCCGAAACAGATTAGTAATATTAATCAAGTGGTTCAAGGGATTACTTTTGAATTGAATGAAGGAACACCTCGTAGTGGGAAGACAACTTCCGATATTTTTAAAATGGCTGATTTTTATTTGAGATCCCCTGATCAAAACCATCTTGTAACTGCTTATAACCAGGAACAAGCTTATAGAATGTTTATGGATGGAGATGGATTAGGCTTGGTTCATATATTTGATGGTTGTTCCGATATACGACACGATGAACATGGTGATCATCTGTTGTTATATGCTCCAAACGGTGAAAAGAAAATTTATTATAAAGGCGGAGGGAAGATAAACTCTGTTGGGGCTATCACGGGTATGTCTTTAGGAACGGTGACATTTCTCGAATTTAATCTATTGCACAAAGACTTTATCAATGAATGCTTTAGACGGACATTTGCCGCTGAATGGCGTTACCACTTAGGAGAACAGAACCCACCAGCGCCAAACCATCCTAATATTGAATTGCTTGAACGTTTTGAGAAGTCAGGACGTTTTTTATTTCGTCATTGGACACCGAACGACAATCCAATTTTAAGTGAGGAGCGAAAGAAAGAACTTTTTGATGAGCTTTCTAGTAGTGAATATCTTCTAGAACGTGACTGGTACGGACATCGAGTATTACCGCAAGGTGTTATCTATGCTATGTTTGGCAAGAACAACAAAGCTACCGAGATAAAGGGGAATATAATTGAAACTTTTTTTACTGCAGATGGTGGGCAAGCTGATGCTACGACTTGTGCTTTTTGGGTGGTTACTCATCACGAAGGAAAGTTTTATTTGTATCGTTTAGCTAACTACTATCATAGCGGAACTGAGACTGGAGAAACCAAGGCGATGTCTATATACGCTAAAGAAATCAAAAAGTTTGTCGAGTGGTGCTATACAAAATGGAAACATCTTCCTCGATGGAACTGGTTCTTTGTCGATCCAGCATGTAAAACACTAAGAACAGAACTGGATTTAATTGGTATTGAGACTGATAAAGCTGATAATAATAGTTCTGACAAAGTTTCGAGTAATGGATTGAAAATCGAAGTCGGCATTGAACGTCTCCAAAATACGATGACTAGTGGACAATTCATCATCTTGGAAAACGGCGAAGAATATGATCACTACAATTTTGAAAAAGAAATATCTATGTACGTAAGAAATGACAATGGATTACCGATTGATAAATATAATCACGCTCTCGATGAAGCGAGATATGGAAACAATTATTTCTACAAAACTTACATCGCCTAGAAAAGAGGTGGACAAATGTTCGATAAATTAAAAGCTTTGTTTAGGATTGGAGGTGCAAAAATAGGAATGGTTGAAACATTGAATAGTATCACAGATCATCCAAAGATTGCTATGAGTGATAGCGAATTAAGTCGAATAAGGAACAATAAAGAAATTTATAGAAACGTTTATGGGGACATAGAATATATCAATAGTGATGGTTATAGGCAGACGCGTCCTTTTCACTCGTTGAACGTATCCAAAGTAGTGTCCAGAAAGTTATCTAAGCTAGTATTCAACGATGGATGCAACATCAGTTTGGATGATGAAAAAGCTGATGAATTTTTGCAGTCGGTATTTGCTGACAATAAATTCAGGAAAAACTTCGGAGAAGAGCTAGAGGCTGGTTATGCCATTGGCGGTTTAGCTTTGAGGCCTTACGTGGATACTAATTCAGGTAAAATCAAAATTTCATTTTGTCGAGCTGATACATTTTTCCCTCTACAATCCAATACCAATGATATTTCAGAAGCAGCCATCGCTACTGTAACTCAGCAAGCCGAGGGACAAAAGACAATCTATTATACTTTGCTAGAATTTCATGAATGGGTTGACGGAAAGTACCGCATCAGAAACGAATTGTACCGATCTGAAGAACAAAAGCAAGTTGGTGTGAGGATTCCTCTCAACTCTTTAGAAAAGTATAAAAATCTGCAGGAGGAGACGATCTTAGATGGTTTTAGTCGTCCTCTTTTTGTGTATATAAAGCTAGCGGGTAAAAATAATATTAATTTAGATAGCCCACTAAGTTTGGGTGTGATCGACAACGCTAAGCGACAATTGGCAGATATCAATGAAAAATACGATGAGTTTATGTGGGAAATAGAAGAAGCTAGAAGAAAAATTTTAGCATCTGATCACTTTTTCAGAGTTAAATATGACAGCAATGGAAAACCAGTGAAGCGGTTTGACAGTAAAACATCTGTTTTTCAACGGCTTAAATCTGATGAACCTTTTATTGATGAATTCGCTCCATCATTGCGATCAACTGAATTTATAGCAAGTATCAATTTCATTTTGCGAATTATTGAGCTCCAGACAGGCTTTTCTAGTGGAACATTTAGTTTTGATGGCCAGTCTGTTAAAACAGCGACTGAGATAATTAGTGAAAACTCTGAAACTTTTTCTACTCGGTCAGATAATGTTCTTATTGTAGAAGAAGCGTTGAAAGAATTGATCACTACGATTTTTGAACTTGCTGAGGCATACAAGTTATTTAATCCTGTCAAAGAATTAGGAATAAATATCGACTTTGATGATGGTGTTTTCCAATCACAAGATGCCAAGGCTGATTATTACTCTAAACTAGTAACAGCTGGCTTAACATCTAAGTTAACTGCTATTCAAAAACTTACTGGAGTTACAGAAAAAGAAGCAAAAAGGATAGTATATGAGATTAGGGCTGAAACTCTTGATATGGATTACTCAGAGCATGAGCAAAACATAATTGAGGGACAATTAGGAAGTGAAGAATAATGGTTTCTCCACATCAGTTAGACTTATGGTCTTCTAATATGGCTCATCTATATCAATCGTTAGAAGGCGAATTAATACGTATTATCATCAAACGATTGAATAGTGGGCACGATAATATTTTAGATTGGCAAAGAGAAAAACTGCAACAGTTGCATCTATTTAATAAAGAAACTGCAAAAGTGATTTCTCAAATAACAGGAATTGCTGAATCTGAAATTGAAAGTATGTTTGATAGCTCAGGAGAAAAGATAATCAGAGACTTAGACAAACAACTACCTTACGATCCTAAGACTTTGCCATCGAACCTAGACAATGTCATGAAAGCTTATCATGATCAAGTATGGTCTGACATAAACAATTATGTGAATCAAACGTTACTATCTACCAATTTTGGCTACGGAACAGCTACCGCTCAAATGTACACAGAAATAATTAACAAAACGACTGCTGCATTTAACAGCGGTCTTTTTACATTCGATGAAGCACTAGAAAGAACGATTCAAGGATGGGCTCAAAAAGGTATTAAGTCTACTTTTATTGATAAGGGAGGGCATACATGGAGCCTAGAACGGTATGTTAGAACAGTTTTAAAGTCTACCCTATCAAATACCTATGACACATTAAGAAAAGACCGCATGAGCGAGTATAGTGTCCACACCGTGCTAGTCACAAGCCATATGGGAGCAAGGCAAGCATGTTCAAAGATTCAAGGTCATGTGGTTGACTTACGACCCATGTCTGAATTACCTCCCAATTGGAAATATAGAAGTATTTACGATCCATATTGGCAAGCAGAATATGAAACTGCAGGCGGGCACCGAGGTGTAAATTGTCAACATATGCATATCCCATTTATTCCTAGTGTCAATACAAATAATCAACCTAAATTCAACGAAAAAGAAAATAAAAAGGTTGCGGAGTTAACTAAGAAGCAACGCTACCTAGAACGTCAGATTGTGAAATATAAAAAGAATAGAATGGTCTCAGAAGCTCTCAGACAAGACGAAAACGCAAAAGAGTGGGCGAAGAGAATTAGAGCCGCACAAAGTCGATTGCGTACTCTAGTTGATTCTAATGAGTATTTGAGTAGAAATTACGTAAGAGAGAAGGTATACACACCTATTAATACCTTACTGAAAGATTTTCACTATGATGATTTTTAAGTCTAATCAACGATTAGGCTTTTTTATTTTGCTTAGACCTGCTCGGAAGTCTCTAAAAGACGGCTCACAGTGGGAGTTGCCACTCTAAAAACACTTAGGAGGAAAAGAAAATGAAAAAAGAAGATCTTATCGCTTTAGGAATTGACGAAGAAATTGCTAAATCAGTTATGGCTTTACATGGGAAAACTGTTACGCAGTTAAATGCTCAAGTAGCTACTGCAGAACAAGAGCGTGATCAGTTCAAAGAACAGCTTGACTCTAACCAGACTGAATTAGACGCACTTAAAGAAGCTGCAAAAGGTAATGAGGGACTGACTCAACAACTTGCAGATTTACAAAGTAAATTTGATGCTGCCAAATCTGATTCTGAAACAAAACTTGCAGAGCAGCAGAAAGATTTCGCTATCAAGTTAGCTTTAAAAGAAGCGAATGCGCTTGATGAAGAAATTGTGCTTGGTCAACTAGATAAAGACACTATTAAAGTTGTCGACGGTAAATTACAAGGTTTTGAAGAACAATTAAAAGGACTTCAAGAAAGTAAATCATTCTTATTTCAAGAAGCAAAAGACCCTGAACCAACTCCGCCGACACCAACGATTGTTACCCCTGGAAATCCTGCTGGTTCTACAGCGGGTGGTAAAAGTATTGTACAAAAAATTCAAGAAAGATTAGGTGAATAAATATGGCTTTAGTATTAGACTCAAAAGATTTAGCAACCATTGACAAAGAATTTAGAGCTGATTCCCAAGTGTGGGATGTCTTAACACAAGGTGCAAAAAGTATCACTGCAGCTGACTTTGTCGGGGCAAACGAAGTACGTATCAACAAAATGTCAGGATTCGTGGATGCAACACAATACAAACGCAATGGAGAAAATGCACGCAATCAAATTAGTATTGAAAAAGAGACAATCAAGCTTACTCATGAAGACTGGTTCGGTTATGATGTAGATCAATTAGATCAGTCAGAAAGCGCAGCGTTGACTATTAATAATATTGTCACAGAACATAAACGACTAATTACAGTTCCTCATCGTGATAAAGTTGCTGTTCAAGTAATGTATGACAATGCAGGTAAAAAAGTGAACGAAACTTTAACGGAAGACAATATTCTAGCTGCATATGATGCCGCTGAAGAATATATGACTGACAATGAAGTACCTGGTGGCTACGTAATGTTTGTATCAGCAGCTACTTATCGTTTATTAAAAAATGCCAAAGGTGTTAGCAAAACATTCACGACAAACCAAATGTCTATTAATGGAATTGATAGAACAGTAGCTCAGATTGATGGCGGTGTTCCTATTCTAAAAGTAGCGAAAGATCGTTTTTCCGGAATAACTATTGAAGACACACTTAACTTCATTATCGTTCCACTAACTGCAGTGGCACCTATTGTTAAGTTTGGTACGGTTGACACAGTGCCGGCATCACAAGATCGAAGCGGCTATCGAGATACGATTAAAGGTTTAGATTACTATGATGCTATCGTATTCGACAACGCTAAAAAAGCAATCTATATTTCTTACGTCCCAAAAGCGTAGCCCCTTCAAGTGTTACGTTGAACAAAACAACTCTAACGCTTGAAGTAGGGGCGACTGAAACGTTAACAGCAACTGTTTCGCCTGAAAATGCAGCTGATAAATCTGTTCAGTTTTCTTCTAGCAATACAGCAATTGCTACTGTAACTCCTGTACAAGGAAAAGTCACAGGTGTTGCCGCAGGAACAGCAACGATTACTGGAACAACAGTAAATGGTAAAACAGCGACATGCGAAGTTACTGTAACAGAAGCAGGAGGAGGGGCATAGTTCCCTCTTCTTTTAATAAGGAGGGATGTTATATGCCTTATATTGAATTTGAAGAATTCAAAGATCTTACTGGGAAAACAGATGATTTTAAAGCTGCTTTCAAAAAGCATTTGTCAAAAGCAACTGCTGTTCTAGATAGCATCACTAACTATTTTTATCAATTTAATAAAATTGAGGAAGATCCAATTGATTTTCGTGTAAAACAATTTAAGCTAGCTTTATGTTCACAAATTATATATTTCGATGAAGTTGGAGCAGATACTTATGAAAGTATCAATAATACACCACAAAGCTTTTCTGCTGGAAGAACGAGTATCTCAAACTCTAGTAGATATAATCCTTCAGGAAAAAATGAGAGTAAACCACTTGTTGCTGAGGATATCTATATTTATTTAGAAGGAACGGGTTTGTTATATCGAGGTGTTCCGTCATGGTGATGCCTAAGCCTCCAGTACAATTTCTAGTGGATTCTTTTATTTATCGAGAATATTTAGGAGAAGGAGACTATAACCAACCTATTTATGGAGATTATGTAACTATAGAAAATTGTCGGATTGACCGAGGAAGTCAGTATTCTTTTTCACCAAGTGGCAAGCAGTTGCTCTATAATGCAGTAATTTTTTGTTATAAGACTTTAACTACCCCTTTACCGAATTTCAAAGAACAATCATTAGTTATTTATGATGGTAAAGAACATGTCATCACTAAGATCGAAAAGATTACAGAAGCGTATTCAGATGCTATCTATTCATACGAATTAGAGGTGATTTGATGGGTATTAAAGTTAATCTTGATGGAGTTAGAGCTAAAGTCAGCCCACAGGCTATGAAGCGAGGAAGATACGCATTAGCCAACCAAGCAATGGCTGACATGAACTCATTTGTACCTAAAAAGAATAATATCCTTCGCCAAAGTGCGCATATCGAAAGTGACGGCAGCGCTATTCTGTATGAAACGAAATACGCAAGAAGACAGTTCTATCTAAATGGAAAAAAATATACTACTCCAGGAACAGGTCCAAGATGGGATTTTAAAGCAAAAGCGTTATATATGCCTTCTTGGAAAAAAGCATATATGAAAGGGGCTGGAATTAAGTAATGGATTTTATCGATCGAATCAAAGACAAGATAAATGATATTCCAGACTTGCCATTAAAAATAAAAAAAGGATATCTTTCTGCTGACGAAAGCTTAGTAATTTACCCATTACCAGGCGGGCAAAATCTTGTGGAATACTATGACGGTATTAAAGATGTACAACTAAATTTTGAAATTGCGATGAAGTCAAAAGATGGTCATAGAATTGAGCAAACGCTTTGGCTTATCTCTGATTCGTTAGAGCGTGTGTCAGACGTTGCTAGCTCTGATGGATCTTTTGAATTTAACAATTTAACTATAACGAGCAAACCTTTCATCAATGATGCTGATGAACAAGGTTGGTTCGTTTTTTTATTAGATTTTCAAACAAAATTAACCACATTTGAGGGGGAAAATAAATGAGACGCAAAAATGCCTTACAAAGCTATTTTATTCAATTAATTACAACTACTAATGCTGATACACCAAGCGAAGACGGTTGGTTGGAGTTAGCAAAGTGGATTTCCAACGTTGATGATAATTCGAACGAAGAATCTGAAACTACTGGCTACTATGATGGGAACGGCGAAGGGGAGACAGACGTTACTTCTCATCAGTTAGGTTATTCATTTACAGGCTTATACGATGAAGATGATGCTGCGATGGCGGCTATTGAGGGCATGATTGGAAAATCAGGAGATGCTCGGAAAGTGTGGTTCAAAGTAGTGTCTGCATCTGGTAAAAAACAACGTATTGGTAAAGCAACAGTAACAGAGCCAGTTGCTCAGGTCGGCGATGCTACTGCATACGGTGATTTCTCATGCGGTATCGCATTTGATAGCACACCAGAAGCAGAAGATGTTCCTGTTACACACTAATGCACCCCAGAACGTAACTGGGGTTTTGAATGTTGATGGGTCAGTTTCTCTTTCTTGGGATGCAGTGCCCAAAGCAAAATCTTATATTCCACACTATACCGATGCGAATCAAACAGATCCGCACGATGCCAACAAAATGGGATATACGGAAACAAATTCTTGGACGTTACCAGCAGCAGATATGCCACATCTAGAAGCTGGCGATGAAATCCGTTTCTACATCCAAACTTACAACGAGGTTGGCCAAGGGGCTAATGATATCGAGAAAGCACGCTATCTGCATGACGGTGAATTCTTAGGTTCTGCTTGGTCCATACCAGTAGTATTAATCAAAAAATAAGTCGAGCTGTCCGTCTGGGCAGCTTTTTTAGGAGGATAACATGACTAACAAATTATCATTTCAAATAGAGAAAAAAGGTTTTCCTATCAATATTGGAGAAGTAGAGTTCTTTTTCGGTACTACTCCAGAAGAACTGACACGTTTTTTTGATACTCAAGCTGAATTTGAGGAACAGGTTAAGGAACTTAAGCAACAACTTAAACAGATCAAGAATATCGAACAACCAGAAAAAGAAGATGCTATTAAGATTATTGATCTAACGAAAAATCTAGCTAAAGCAGAATATGATTCGTTGCTTGGTGAAGGATCATTTGAAAAAATTTATTCTGTTTATCGTGATGTTGAGCAATTAATAGACTTGTTTGATCCGATTTCTTTTGAAGTTGCGGAAGCAATTGAAAAAGAAGCTTTGAAACGTAAAGATACTCTTTCTAAGAAGAAAGCTGATTTATTGAAAAAGAAAGCATTGAAAAATAAGAAAAAGAAGTAGGTGATTAAATGCGGTTAAATGACCCGTTAGTCACTTCGATAGAGGTTGATGGTATAGAATTACCTATCGATTTAACATTTGATAATGTACTAGATGTTTTTGATATTTTGGAAGATAGTGATTTATTTCCAGAAGAAAAAGTGAATATGTGTTTAGAACTGTTGATCAGTGACTTTGAAAAAATTTTTCAAGGCTCGTCTGAACAACAGTTTTTATTATTTAACTACATTTTAGAAAATTATATTTCTGTAGGAGATAGTGATGGTGTTGAAACTGATCGTTTAGGCAATCCTATGCCTAATGCAGTTAAAGAAAAAAAGACCATCAGCCTAGTTCATGATGCTAAATACATCTATGCATCGTTCAGACAAATTGGCATCAATCTATTTGAAGAGCAAGGACGGATGATGTGGGAGGAATTCCAAGCATTGCTTGAGAGTTTGCCAGACGACACCATTCTTGCTCGAATCATCCAGATTAGGACATGGGAACCGAGCAAAGGAGAATCAGCTAAAGAAAAAGAACGCATGAGAAAGCTACAACAAAAATATGCATTGCCTGATTCGGAGGTAGGTGAAGACGATGGCTGATGGAAGAGTAGAGATAGAAGTTGATGTGGATGGTAAAGGCGTTACCATACTTAACAAGGGTCTTGATCAGTTAGAAGGTAAGAGTAATAAAGCAGGAGCCTCAATTAAAAATTTGGTTGTTTCCTTAGGCCTCGTTAAAGTTGCGGCGGCTGCTTTTAATGTTTTAAAGAATTCGCTAGATTCCGCAATTAGCCGTTTCGATACTATGCAAAAATTCCCTAAAGTAATGAAAGCTTTAGGTTTTAGTGCAGAGGACTCTCAGAGATCCATTAACAAATTATCCGATGGAATTGATGGTTTGCCAACTAAATTAGATGATGTTGTAGCAAGTACACAACAAATGACAGCAATCACTGGAGATTTAGATAGATCCACGGACACTGTTTTAGCATTAAACAATGCATTTCTTGCGTCTGGCGCTTCAACAGAAGATGCCAGTCGAGGTATGCAACAGTATAACCAGATGCTTTCAACTGGGCAAGTCGACTTAGAGAGCTGGAAAACTTTACAAGAAACCATGCCCCTTGCTTTGCAAAAAACAGCTGAAGCAATGGGATTTGTTGGGAAATCAGCTCAAAGAGATCTCTATAATGCGCTTAAAGAAGGAACAGTAACATTTGATCAATTCCAAGATAAACTGATTGAGCTAGGAACTGGAACAGGAATGTTGGCAACCTTGGCAAAGGAGAATTCGCTGGGGATCGCTACTTCATTCGGAAATCTAAGTAATGCTGTTTCTAAAGGTGTAGCTAATCTTATTACTAAGTTTGATGAACTGGTGCAAAAACTTACTGGTAAAACGATTGCTCAAAATATTGATAGTATGAAATCTATTATTAATGAATCATTTGAAGAAATGTCAAAAGTAATGGACATATTGATAGATAATACTGATGATATGATTTCTGCTTTTAAAGGCCTATTAGACATTGTGGAATTGTTAGCTCCAGCTTTTATTGCAGCCACTGGAGCGTATGTAGGCTTCAAAACAGCATTAGCTCTAGGTACATTAATAAGTTTTGTAGGAAAAATCTATGGAGTAATAACGGCCCTAGGTAGTATGGTCAGCATGTTTGGAGTATCTGGAACAGCTTACGCATTGTTATCTGCTATTATTCCAGCTGGTCTGACGGTATTTCAACTACTTTCAGGTGTTATAGGAGCAGCAGTTGCAGCTTTCATCTATTTTTATAAAACAAGTGAAACGTTTCGAAATGGCATAAATAAAACTATTGAAGTTGTAAAATCTGGACTGATTAAGTCATTTGAATATCTAAAAGGAGTCTTTATTTCTATATTACCTACACTTCAAAAAGTAGCTGATACAGTAGGAAACTATCTTGTTAAAGGATTTCAAAAAGTTGTCGAAGTCGGATCAGCAATTGCTTCAGTAGCGGTACCAGCTTTTTTTAATTTTGTTGATGCAGTAAAAAGAATTGTTTCTTCTGGCATAGAAAGATTTGGCTCTACTCTTTCGCAAATAGGCTCTGTATTGTCAGGGATTTTTTCTTCTGGTATAGAATTGGCAGGTAATCTGCTGGAAAAATTTGGAGGAGCTTTTGGTAAAGTCGGCGGAGCAGTTTCTCTAGTTATCGGCATTTTGACTAAAGTAGCAATAGCAGCACTAGGGCTTACTGGTCCATTCGGATTAGCAGTTTCTTTAATTATTTCATTTATATCTGCGTGGGCTAAAACTGGCGATTTTAGTGCAGATGGAATCACAAAAGTGTTTGATCAATTAAGTGAAACAATTAGCAACGTGGCAGATTCTATCTCTCAATATCTCCCGCAAATTATCGAAAGTATTACTTCTGTGATTACAAGTATTGTCGACAAAATAGTTGAAATGTTACCGCAACTAACAGAGATAGCTATACAGCTTATTCAAACATTGACGGATGCAATTGTTACTTATTTGCCTAAATTGATTGAAATAGCCACGAAAATAATAACTACTATTGTACAAGGCATTTCATTAGCACTTCCCGCACTGCTGTTGGCTGCAACAGAGATAATTACAAAACTCATTTCTGCTTTTGCTGAGCTTCTACCAAAAATTATTGAAGTTGGCACAAATTTGTTAACTATGCTTATTCAAGGGATCGTAGCAGCACTACCTACGATAATTGAAGTTGTCATTCAGATTATTAATACACTGATTGATGGGTTCTTAACAGTACTACCTATGCTTTTAGAAGTTGGATTACAAATCATCACTTCTCTCGTGAATGCGATAATAACTGCATTGCCTCAACTTGTTGAAGCATCTACCGTTATCGTTACTACTTTGCTAACAACAATTATTGAAGCTTTACCGACATTAATTTCTGCAGGAATACAAATGTTAATGGCGCTTATCGGAGGCATAATTTCTATTCTTCCGTTGTTAATAAATGCTGCTATCCAAATCACAATGGCTTTGATTAGTGCATTAATCAGTGCACTTCCGCAAATTATTGCTGCTGGCATTCAGCTGTTATTAGCATTAATACAAGGAATAATCTCGATATTACCACAGTTGGTTGCAGCGGCAATTCAAATCACTATTGCTCTAGTTAATGCGTTGATTAGTGCTTTGCCTCAATTGATATCAGCGGGTATTAAATTGATTGTTGCGTTGGTAGATGGAGTGATCTCAGTACTTCCTCAATTAGTATCAGCTGCTATTCAATTAATGGCTGCTTTGTTCAAAGCTTTAGTAAGTGCTATACCACAACTTTTATCAGCTGGTGTCCAATTGATCAACGCACTTATTAGAGGAATCTTGAGCTTATTGGGACAATTATTATCAGCTGGAGCGAGATTAATTACTGGATTATTGAGTACTATAGCTCAGTTTCTTGGACAAATGGTGAATGCTGGAGCCAATTTAATTAGAAACTTAGTTTCTGGGATTCTTAGTGTGATAGGGTCAGTAACCAGTGCAGTATCTAATATCGGAAACTCTATAATAGATACTTTGAGTGGGATTGATTTATTTGAAATTGGTTCAAACATCATACAAGGATTAATTAACGGTATCGGTTCAATGGTTGGAGCAGTTGCTTCTAAAATTTCTGAAGTAGCGGGAAACATTAAAGACAAAATAACTGGCGCGCTTGGAATTCATTCTCCATCACGTTGGATGAGAGATTACGTTGGTAAGTTTATCCCTCAAGGAATAGCTGTAGGTATCGAAGCAGATGCGAAATCTGCATATTCAGCAATGAATAAGCTTTCTAATGGTTTGATGAATTCTATCACGCCAGAATCAGCTCTTGGCACTTCGAGGATGGGGATGGCATCTGTTGGATCACAGATAGTTAATAATACCTACAACAGTCAGAAGCAATTTGATGTTGAAAAGCTTGCACAAGTATTTGCAAAACAACCAGTACGGGTCTCAAGTTATTTAGATGGAACTTTAGTAGGGGATAATATGGATCAACGTTTTGGAAAAGTATTGAATCGTAGATCGTACATGAGAGGAGGATAGTTTAATGAATGAGAAAACACGTGTATATCTTGCATTTTCTGATGAAATTGTCGAATTGACAAATAATTCTTATCTGAGATTGATTGACATTAATATAGGTATGCCAGTGGCAAAAAATGAGTTTGTTGAATTTTCTGGCACGAATGGAAAGCGTCTTTCGAACAGCTCGTTTGACGCTTTTCCTATTACTCTCTCATTTGATATTCGAAGTAGAGAGCAATCAATGTTTGACTTAGTTTTACAAAAGACGGAACTCCGCGAATTGTTTACTAGAGAACCAGAATTTTATCTAATTTACAGCAAAGAGCCAGGTAAAAAATATCGAGTAGTTTATGATTCTATTGACGATGAAAGAAAAGGCGTAATTTACACAAGATATACTGTAAATCTGGAAGCTATCAAAGGATATTCTGAATCCATCGCAACTACTTTAACGGATTTCAACCTAGAGGAAGAATGGCAGTTCTCGCAAGGGTTAGTGGCGGAAGATTACAAGTACACGCATCAGACTAGTCACTTCATTATTTATAATGCTGGAAGCTTCGAGATTGACCCGCGAGAACATTATCTGCGTATTGCGGTAGAAGGGGAGTCAGAGGGCAACGTGACAATCTTCAATAAAACTACTGGTGATCGCTTTGTTTATTATCCTTCACTTTCTACTAATCTTGGACAGACGTTGGTCTTAGATGGCGTGATTCCAAAATTGAACGGCGTAAGTTGCGGGATCAATACGAATCATGGCCTAATCAATTTGGTTGAGGGAGTCAATGAAATCGAGATCCAAAATATTACTCGCGTGAAATCTTCATGGGATTTCCGTTTCTTATATAAGTAGGTGATTGAGTGACTGATTTAATTATTCGAAATTATGAACAAACCAAAGAAGAAATCCTTGTCGGTTATGACAAGGGTTCTTTTTATGAAAACTGGCAACAAAATGAAACGTGGGAGATCGGCTTTACCGTTACCAACAATTCGTTGAATCAGGAAGTATTTGATTTAGTTGAATACGAGTCTTCTGTTTTCTACAACGGACAGGAATTTGTGATCAAAGAAATGACTCGCGAAGCACTTGGACAGTTATTGACGAAACAAGTGGTTGCGACACATATCTATTACACCGTTCAAGATGGTTATCAGTACAATACAGTAACTGGTGCGAGATCTATTAGCCAGTTGCTCACGCATGTATTTAGTGCAGGGAGTCGCGGCTTTACATGGGAAGTCATTGATCCAAACAAAAAATTCCTTACCGTTGAACAAGAAAATTTCGGTAACGCGAATTACTTGAAGCTGATCAATGAGATTCTATCTGACTATAATGCAGTCGTGATTCCGAATAATAAACATCTAACTTTCTATCCTGCCAGTGAGTACGGCCAGCGGACGGAAGAACAGATTCGCTATAAATACAATACAGATGAAGTGTCTTTCGATATTGATACGTATTCCTTGAAGACGCAAATCAAAGGTTATGGAAAATTGAAAGATGGCGCAAATACTGAGGATCCTAAAGATAGTGACTATAGATTTACTCCTATCACTTACACAAGTCCTGAATCACAGAAATGGGGAATCAGGATACAAGACCCTATTAAAGACGAACGGTATACCGTATCAGGGAACATGCTCGAGCGGTTAAAGACAGACTTGCAAGACTATCCAAGTATTTCGGGATCCGTAACGTTGAAATGGAAAATAAGTCCCGAAAAAGGCGATCACGTTCCATTCATTTATGAACCTTTAAATATCAATACGTACATTCAAGTGGTAGGAATCAAGACGTATCCAGCGATACCAAATAAGCCACCAGAAATCACATTGAGCAACACAAAGAAAACAATGACGTCGATACTCGCTGAAATGGCGAAGAAAGGAGTGATTTGATGGGGTTATTAAAATTAATCAGTAACCGTATCTCTACGGAATGGAAAGAGAAATTTAACAAAAACATTGACTACCTCAATGATCTTGAGAAGAAATTGTCTGATCAAGACAAATCAACGAACAGTCGTATTGATAATATCGTGCTTCATTCAGGCGGTGATTCTCCTAACGAAGTAGTGGATGCACGTGTAAACAATAGAGGAGAAACCTTTCCTACGTTACACGGCAGATTGGTAGAACATGAAAAACTGACAGATGAACAAATTAGCGAATTAATTACAAATGCCGCTAGTCAAAAAGCACAAGTGGAGCAATTAAACAAAGCAGTCCAACAAATCATTGGAGGGTATAACGAGCCCATCAATATTTATGTTTCAAAAGATGGAAACGACCAGACTGGAGATGGATCTCAAGAGAAACCATTTCTCACGATTCAAACTGCAGTCAATTCAGTTCCGCTAATTACAACATCATCTGTCACCATCTGGATTAGCGATGGGGTGTATTTGGAAGATGTATATGTCAATGGATTAACATTTAGAACATTTGTCATACGTCCTTTAAATGATACCAGCACATTAGACCCACAAGTGTCTGATTGTCCAGTAAAAGTTAGAAGTATTATGTTCGCAACATGTACTGGCTATTGTCAAATCGTTGGAATGCAGATCGTTGACACTGCAAATTCTCCACTTTTTCAAGGAAGACAGTATGGAATTGTCAATGAACAGAGTGGCTATATGGCTATTAGTCAGTGTAAATTTGCGGAGAATACTAAATCATTGGCATATAACGCTGTATATGTAGGTGGGACTTCTAAGATGAATATGTATGGTTCAACAACGTTCATTAATCAAGACATAGCTGTGCAAGTTCGTTTGTTATCAGAGTTTAGTGTGGGCGACTTGAAGGGTTCAGGCAATAACATTGGGGTGTACGTTGATGCAGCAACTGCTAGATATGCCAAGCCAGCTGCAGGATTTGCAACAACTGAAAATAAAATTATTGGCAGAGGTTTGATTATCAACAATGGGCAGGTGTTAAGCTGATGGTTTATAAAATGAATGAATCGATCATTATGATCCAAGCAGAAGCAATCAATCCGATTCAGACAAATGTTGTTTTTTGGTCGCATGATCGAGGAACAGCCAAGCTTCGAATGAAGTTAGTTCGGAAAAACGGCATCCCTCAAAGCTTACCCGAAGGGACAACTGTTCCGATTCGCTTGATGTTCAAATCTGCAACGGCAGAAGGTGGTTATGGTAAACATGACTATCTAGCTACGGTAGAAGATCCTGTGAATGGGATTGTTTCTATTGTGTTAGAGGATAATATACTGGGATACGTAGGCACCGTAGAAGGTAGCGTATATATTGATTTTCCAAACGACCGCTCGTTAGATACAGCTGGTCGTTTTACTTTTGACATCAAACGCAGTCCAATCGATGATAGTACACCAGAACTAGAAGATTATTATTTCAATGGTTTCAGTCAGACCATTGATAAAATTGAGAAAATTCTAGCTGATGGGAAGCAAGAAATTGAGCAGAAAATTGCGGAATCTGAAACGCAGATTGATGCGAAATTAAAAGACACAAACGACAAAATCACGAAAGCCAATCAAGATGTCGCAACTCTCAATACTAATATTGATAAAGCGAATGATCGTATCGATCAAACGAATCAGCAAATCGGCGATCTCGGCAAGCTGAAGAAGATGTACTCCAACAGCATCGACTTCGGGGACTATGATTATAGTGGGAATCCTAATGTTATGAGTAAGCCTTATATTGCTGAAAATATAACTGGCGGTACAACAGGATTAGTTGTAACCCCAATTGATGATGGAGCAAGAATAGAAAAAACACGAGTTGATATACCCGCATCGTTTGATTTACCATTAGGTAATCTTTTGAATAATACAGATTATATAATTTCATATGATGTGCTTGTGGAAAATGGATATGTAGGAGATTTAAAAACATGCAATATTGCATTGGATGGACAGTTTGATAGAAACCTTAAGTATCTTGCCGTTTTTTATATGAGTAGCGTAACTTCAACAGAGGTATGGCAAAAGGTTTCTGTAAAATTCAATAGCGGTGCCAATATGGAAAAATTAACTGGTTTTAAGTTTAGAGTATTTTTATCTCAAAGTGTTCAAGTAGCCTTAAAAATAAAAAATGTGAAAATTGAACGCGGCTCTACAGCCACCCCTTACCAACCTAACTTACTGGATGCACCGTATTATTTGAGTAAGGTGGCTTTGGGTGAAAATATAATTACATCAAAAAGTTACGATAATTCTAATTACTTAATTGGTTCATTTGATATTAATAAAACAATTAATAATGGTGATAAATTAACTTTTACAATACAAGGAACAAAACCAGCTAACAAGCAATTTGGTATGTATATTCAAACAACCACAGGTGCAGCAACCGAGTTTCAAGGACATCTTACACCAGTTGAAGGCTTAACAGACGTGTGGTCATGGTCTAGCGGTGCTAAAATATCTAAACCAATAGGAAGTGGGGCAAAGGTGGTAATTTATCAACTCCCCCCAGAAAGTCAAGTTCCTAACGGTAAATGTACTATTTCATGGGCAAAACTAGAAAAAGGCGACACCCGAACCCCGAATATTAGTCAATTTAAATACTTCGGTGAAGGCTTGAAAGACAGTAACAATCCGAACGACTACAGCTGGGACATCAAGCCTGAATATACTGAAAAAGG
>NZ_KV833932.1:80300-98461 GCF_001837725.1 Enterococcus sp. HMSC072F02 | reverse complement strand
TATTTTTCTAACTTAATTTTACAATTCGCGTTGTTAAATAAAAAGCAAAAAATTCAAATTTTTTTAAGCCAAAATAAAAAAACGTTGATTTATCAACGTTTTTCACAGTATCTATTAGTCTCAACCATACATATATGGAGACGGCGGGAGTCGAACCCGCGTCCAAACACATCGCCACTTAAAAATCTACGTTCATAGTCAACTCATTTGAGGCTTCGCTTTACAGCTTGCCGAGTGACAGGCATTCTGTATCGCTAGTCTGATACTCTCTTTTTCAACTTACAGACGGAAAGTTGAAACGTATCCCACTAAAGTTAGGACCCTTACTCGAGCACATGGGCGATGCCGAGAGGATCTACGCTAACTGTTTTTAGGCAGCTAAAGCGTAAGAGTTGTTTTCGTTTTTAGCAGTTATATTTAACTGTAACGTTTTTACGTAGACGTAACCTACGAAACGCAATTCAAGCTCGACTGTGCCTGTCGAATCCGTAACGTCCCCGTTAGCTAACAAGGGTTACGTGTATTTTTCATACAAAATCAGTATAGCACATCTTGGGATAAATTCAATAAAAAAGCGGATGATACCCCAGTATTTATATAAAACTGGCCCTTTCTTAAGAAAAAATAAGTGATTTTTTTAGAAAGGGTCCAGTTTCGAAAAAATATCCTTAAATCAGATCAAAATGCTTCAATCCGTGGACAATCCCGCCTTCTGTATTTTTCTTTGTGATGAAAGTAGAAAGCTCTTTTAATCCATCATAGGCATTGCCCATAGCGATTTTGTTGTCGCAAGCTTCCAACAAGGCAAAATCATTCGGACCATCACCAAATCCAAAAGTAGGAACTTCTTCTAATTGAAGTTCTTTTTTCAGTCGTTTGACACCTGCGCCTTTTGAGATTCCTTTCTTCACTGTATCAATCGAGTAAGGACCATTCCGATAAAAAGTTAGCTCAGGAAAATGTTCATGATAGTATTCGTCACCCGATTGAGATAAGATAAGTAACATATTTACTGTATTGTCTTTAAAGCCTAGAGGATCTATTTCCGGCACATCTGAATGGATAAAGTCATAAGCATCGATCATTGTTTGGCTATGACCGGTACACCAGATTTTCTGGTCGTTATAGTAAGAAAGTTCGTGCCCATTCAACTGTACATGATCATACATTTTTTGACATTCTTCTGAAGAAAATGTTTGAGAGTAGATTTCTTCACCGTTTACTCGAATGAAAGAACCGTTCATGGTGACCGCAGAAGTAATGCCCGCGTCTTCCATAATCGAGTGGATTTCTGCTTCTGTACGTCCTGTGGCGATGACGGGAAGAACGTTGTTTTCTTTTAATGCGTTCATAGCTTTTGCCACTTCGGGTGTGATTTTTGACTTCGCATCTAGTAATGTTCCATCAAGATCAAAGAAAGTGATTGCACGATAATTTGACACAAATAAAACTCCTTTTTTATTGGAATAAGTTTATCTTAACAAAGAATGAACAAAAGACAAACCTTTCGTGAAGAATTCCTGAACATATTGGTTCAGTCAACAATATAGAGTATACTATAAGAAGAGAATTTAGGAGGGAAAAAATGATTTTTTTCAGTATTGGTATCTTATTCTTAATAATTGGCAGTCTTTTTCGGATTCTGCCCTCAAAAGGAAACCTGCCTTTTTATGGGTACCATTCGCCTCTTGCCGCAAAAACAGACGCTCATTGGCGACTAGCACAAAAGACAAGCGGGAACTGGTTTTTCCTTATGGGCTTACTGATGACATTGATTGGTTATTATTTAAAGATATCTGGACATACGAATTATTTTTTGATCGAAATGCTATTATTGGTATTTCCAATTATGCCCATTTTTATTATGACAGAAAAAAAATTACAGAGATATGACCTGGACACTGGAGGGAACGATAATGAATATTTTAATGATTGAAGATAATCAATCTGTTTCTGAAATGATGCAGATGTTTTTCTTAAATGAAGGTTGGGAAGCAACCTTCAAGTATGATGGAAAAGAAGGGCTTGACGCCTTTTTAGAAAACCCCCAACACTGGGACATGATTACATTGGACTTGAATTTGCCTACAATGGACGGCATGCTAGTAGGAAGAGAAATCCGCAAAGTTTCAAGCACAGTGCCGATTATCATGCTGACAGCTAGAGATTCTGAAAGTGATCAGGTGATCGGCTTGGAGATGGGGGCAGATGATTATGTGACAAAACCTTTCAGTCCGCTGACGCTTATTGCTCGAATGAAAGCTTTACATCGCCGTAGCGAGTTGGCAGAAGCAAGAGAAGAAGCAGCGGTTTCAGATGACCATTTTGATATTGAGACCAGTCATTTCAAGATGAATACGAAAACACGAGAAGCATATCTGGACAATCGGCCCATCGAAGGCTTGACGCCTAAAGAATTCGATCTATTGTTTACTTTAGCAAAAAAACCACGACAAGTATTTTCTCGGGAACAGTTGCTTGAACTAGTCTGGGATTACCAGTATTTTGGTGATGAACGGACAGTAGATGCCCATATCAAGAAATTGCGTCAAAAAATTGAAAAGGTCGGACCACAAGTTATCCAAACTGTTTGGGGAGTCGGCTACAAATTTGATGATTCTGGTGTTGCCTAATGCGTTATTTGTATCAGCAACTCTTAGCTTTTTGCGGAATGGTCGCGTTGATCTTATTGATCGTCGGAGTTTCTTTTACGCAACTGACAAAACAGACGATTGAAGAAAACAATTATCAGCAACTGTTTGGATACGCTGAATCAGTTGAAAAGACAACGCAAACCTATGCCGATACACTTCCGCAGTTTAGTCAAGATCAGGCATTTCAAAATGCATTGCTGCTGACGGAGCAAGTACTGACAGAACAAGATGTGAATTTTATATTCATCGACAAAAATGAACGTGTCATTTATCCGACCAATACAGCATTGCTGAACTTTACCTTAACAACGGATCAATGGAAAAATCTGAGGAGTGGGCGTCAAGAGAAATTCACATCGAATAAAAACATTTTAGGGCAAGCGCAGGCGACCTCTTACGCACTTGTACCATTCAATTTGAATCATGAATTCTATGGAGCACTTGTAGTCAGTCAACCTGCGCGAAATATCGATAACAGTGTTCGTCCAATTACACTGAACCTGTTCAAAGGTTTCATTTTTTCCAGTATTGTGGCGGTCATTGCCAGTTATGCTTTTGCAGCATTCCAAGTCAAGCGGATCAATCGTTTAAGGAATGCGACGAAAGAAGTGACGAATGGCAATTTTGATGTACAGCTTCCCGTACATGATAAAGATGAATTTGATGAGTTAGCAGATGATTTCAATAAAATGACGAATTCACTGAAAGAATCTCAAGCAGAAATCGAAGAACAAGAAAATCGTCGAAGACAATTCATGGCAGATGCTTCCCATGAGATGAGAACACCTCTTACGACAATCAACGGTCTTCTGGAAGGGTTGGAATACAATGCAATCCCTGAGAATCAGCGAGAAAATGCGATTAAATTGATGAAGAATGAAACAGAGCGTCTGATCCGTTTAGTGAATGAAAATTTGGATTATGAAAAAATCCGTACGAATCAAATCAGTATGGTCATAAAAAAATTCAATGGTACAGAAACATTGAGGAATATTGTTGCCCAGTTAGAAGCTAAAGCAGAGGCAGCAGGGGATACGTTGATACTGAAAGCTGATGATGATATCGATGTTTACGCTGATTATGACCGTTTTGTCCAAATCATGGTCAATATTATTCAAAACGCGATACAATTTACCGAAAACGGCCAAATCATGGTCACCCTGGAAAAAGGTTATCTTGAAACGATCATCACGATCGAAGATACGGGAATTGGAATGTCTGAACAACAAATGAAAAGTATCTGGGATCGCTATTATAAAGTAGATCCTTCAAGAAAAAATACAAAATATGGTGAATCAGGATTAGGTTTACCAATCGTGCAACAGCTTGTTCGCCTGCATAAAGGAAAATTAGAAGTAGAAAGCGAACTGGGAAAAGGAACGAAATTCACTGTTCGTTTGCCTGACGTAGAAATCAAAGAAGAGTAAAAAAACAAGTGATATAAAAGATCATGAATCGATCTTCTATATCGCTTGTTTTCTTATAATAAAATGACTGATTTAACCCGCAGGCTCTAAACGATCAATGTAAGGACTTTGAGCAATAGTAGCGTCATGCGTAAAGAGTAAAATACCTTGATTTTCTTCATGAGCTAAATAAGAAAGCAAGTGGAGCAGTTCTTGGATCTCCAATATACTAAGTTCATCAAAGGTGTCTTCAATAACAATATTGTTTCGTTTGGAAAGCAACGCATGAAGCAATTGAAGCTTTACTTTCTCAAAAGGCGTAAGCTCAGTCGCCGCACAATTAAGTAATGAAGAAGAGATATCAAGTTTTTCTTGATAGGCTAAACGATCTTGTTTGATTCCCTTTTCTGGTAAATCTAACAGTACATGGTCTTTGAGCTTTAGGTAAGGAAACATTGGCCAATCTTTTTGAACGATGGCGAAATTTTCCAGATTAGCAACTAGAACTTCTTTTTTTAAGTGCTCTAATATCTTATCCTGTTTTTCGAGGGGACACAAGATAACGGTCAAATGGTCAGCGTTAATCAAATATTCAGGTTTCATTACGTTTAGGCCTCCTGCTTTGCAAGTGATGGATAAAAAAAGTGAATGGGAATAGGCTGAGAATCAGACAGCACCCGCTAAGTCCAACAAGTGTTTGGGCAAAGCCTCTAAGAATATCTGTGAAAAACAGATCATTTTGAAAATCAATAGTAAAGAAAGTCTGCTGATCCATCGGAATCGTAAGTCCGCTTACTGAAGTCAAGATATCACGGATATCTGGCAGCTCAGCAGTCTTTAAGACAAGAAAATTGATCCTTTGAAGCAGTGTTTCATAAACCGACTGGAAGCTGACGATCCACAATAAAACCAAGATACAACAAAGAAAGAGAGGAAAGAACAGCTGCCAAAAAATAAAAAGGAACAGTTTGGCTTTAGAAAGACCAGTCAGGCGCCAATTCATCAATTCTTGCTGGTTTTGCCTGAGTGAATAGTAAAAGAAAAAGATAAAAAAGAAGGCAAACAGAAAAAATAAACTGAATATGCCTTTTAGATAAAATCGGCTAGCTAATTCTAAAGCCGGAAGAAGAGCCGTAGATGCAGAAGCACCGATAAATGAAAGCCGATCTTGGACTTGATTCGCTAAAGCCGATTGCAAATGGTAAAGAGTCAGGCATGCTATCAATAAAAAAGCAGAAAAGCTTGAAAATAAACAATAGAGTATTGTCTGCTTTTTGTAATAAATTAATCGAGCAGTAGCATAGCGGATCATTTTCATACTTTTCACCTCTATAAAAAGTATAAAAAATGAATATGAATAAAGTATGAAATTCCTTTAGTAAAATCACGAATTAAAACCAAAACCAGGAAACCTCTTGCAAAAAGCAAGAGGTTTTGAAAAAAGAGCTGCGACAAGATATTTGTCACAGCTCCTTTCAGATTTGTTTTGTCATTCGGAAGAACTTGTGGTCGTTCCGTGAAGTTCTTGATACGTTTGAGTTTTATAAAGATCAACAGTTGATTGTCCGTTGTGTTGACTAAAGACACTAGTTGATTTGTGACCTAGAGATTTTTCAGCTTCTTTTAATTTCTCTAAGCCATTCTTGTAGTCATAATCACTGGTATCAATTGGGTCTAATCCACTATTCGTATAGAACCGAAGAAGATCACCGTTATTGATTTGATCAGAAACAGCTAACTGTTTATCAACTTTTTCTTTGAGTGAATCAATTTCATTTTGTACTTCCTCAGTAGGTTCAGTAATGGCCTCACCAGTTTCGTTACTGTAGATGGTACCACCGTAGTAAGTATATTTTGGAGTAACAAAATCGCCATCACGGAAAGAAACAAGCTGTTCATGATCTTTCGAGAATAGATCTTGTCCTAACTGAATATAATTTTTTGTATCTACACCTAGTAAATGGAGCAGCGTAGGCAAAGCATCAACTTGGCCGCCATAAGTGTGATTGATCCCGCCTTGTGTTTGTCCAGGAATATGAATCATATAAGGGACACGCTGCATTTGTGCATTGTCATAATTAGTCCAAGTAGAACTCGTTTTTCCAACTAGTTCAGCTAGATTTTTATTTCTAGAATTCGAGACACCATAATGGTCACCGTAAAGAACGATAACTGAATTATCATACAAGCCGCTTTCTTTCAAATAGTTGAAGAATTCTTGTACGGCAGTGTCTAAATAATTAGCTGTCGCGAAGTAACCGTTAATCGTTTCATCGTTTGTATTGGCTAACGGGAATCCAGCTTCGTCATTGGTGAATTTCGAATAAGGATAATGGTTAGATACAGCAATGAATTTTGAATAAAATGGTTGTTGCAGACGTTCCAAGTATTGTACAGATTGTTGGAAAAATGGTTTATCATGCAAACCGTATTGGAACGAATTGTCATCATTAACGTCATAATAAGAAGAATCGAAGAAATAATCATATCCTAAATTCTTATAGGTCTCGTTTCGATTCCAGAATGTGCCGGCGTTCCCATGGAACACTGCACTTGTGTAGCCTTCTGTTTGACTTAAAATATCAGGTGCAGCTTGGAAAGTATTTTTTCCGCCTAATTGTGTGAACAAGGAGCCTTGATTCAAGCCAAACAATGAATTTTCCATCAGCGTTTCCGCATCACTTGTTTTTCCTGCTTTTACTTGATGGAAAAAGTTGTCAAAACTGAACGTGCTATTGCTGTGATAAAGACTATTGATGAAAGGGGTAACTTCATGTTGGACACCATTCTCATCTGTCAATTTATAATCGATCAAGAATTGTTGGAAGCTTTCTAAATGGATATAAATCACATTTTTTCCTTTAGCAAGTCCAAACAAATCATCATTTGGTGCTGCGTAATGTTCTTTTACATAATTTTCTACTTCTTTCATATCATTGGGGCTTGCTTCTGCCCGCACTTGGTTTGTCTGGTAAGTTTGAACGCCGTCGTAAACCATGAAAGCATTCAAGCCAAGATATTTGACCAAATAATCCCGAGAGAATGTACGAGTCAATAATTCTGGACGATCAGCTTCCGCCATAAAAAGATTTCCTGAGAAAATCATAACGGCTAATGTAGAGATTGCAAAAGCCATTCTTGCTCGAATCGGACGAGGGTCCAACTTGATTTTTTTGGCGATCAGTAGGACAGTCAAGATAATGAAATCGATCCAATAGATCACGTCATATGGGCGAAACAGTCGAATGGCACTTTCTCCCAGACCACTTGCTACTTTCCCAGCACCTAAAATCGTGTTGATCGTAATGAAGTCCGTGAATTCTCGATAATAAGTGACATTCGAAAAAACAAGCAACGTCAAAAGAAAATAAATGACCATTATCGTGATATAAGCAACTCTAGGGCGTCTGATATAAAGAGCAATTCCAAGTAATAACAGTGTAGTTGCAATAGGATTGATAAATAAGATAAAGTATTGAATGCCACTTTCAATTCCGAGATGGAAATCAACCAAATAGGCAAAAATCGTTTTCAACCAAAGTAAAACGACTAGTAAAGAAAAAAATCCGAGCCTCTTATTCAAAAAGGCAGGTGTTTTTATATATTTCAAGATAATCTTCCTTTCTGCACTTCTTAATCACAGAAGTGCCATGAAACCATGTTACACAGCTCACTTATTCTCATTTATTTTACTAGTATGACAATATAGTGTCAATTGAAACCAGAACTTTGTGCTGTTTCATTAAGGTTTTCTTTAAGCTTGATGAAAAAGAAGCAGTAAGACAAGACCTATGTTTTTTGTTATACTTGAGAAGAGAAAGCTAAAGCAGGTGAAGGAATGAAAGTACAAGTAAAAAAAAGAGCAAGCAGTCGATTGAAAAAAGGCTATCCATTGATCCAAAAAGAAGACCTTGCACATCCTCAAAAAGAAACCACGCAATGGGTGGAATTAGTTGATCCGCAAAATCAATTTATCGCAAAAGGATATTTAGGAAAGCAGAATAAAGGGATCGGTTGGGTACTGAGCCAGCAGGATATCCCATTTGATCAATCATTTTTTGAAGAACTTTTTGTGAAGTCAAAAGAAAAAAGAACTTTCTTTTTTTCAGATGATTCTACTACCGCTTTTCGTATATTCAATGGAGAAGGAGACGGAATCGGCGGTCTGATTATTGATTATTATGCAGGTTATGCTGTTTTTTCTTGGTATAACGAGACGTTATATACACATCGTGAATTATTGATTCAAGCTTTTCGTGAAATCTATCCGGAAATCATCGGTGGATATGAGAAAATTCGTTTTGAATCAGTGAATCTGCCTGAGAGCCAGTTCATTTACGGAAAAGAGGCACCGGAGCCCTTGATCGTAAAAGAAAACGGAATAAAATTTGCCGTTTATTTAAATGAAGGATTAATGACTGGTATCTTTCTAGACCAAAAAGAAGTACGGGGATCATTGGCAGAAGGTTTCGCTTCTGGGAAAACAGTTTTGAACATGTTTAGTTATACCGGCGCCTTTTCTGTTGCTGCCGCAATGGGAGGGGCAATCGAAACGACAAGTGTCGATCTAGCAAAACGCAGTTTGAAAAAAACACAAGAACAGTTTGAAGTGAATGGCCTGGATGTCGATCAGCAAAAAATCATTGTTATGGACGTATTCGAGTATTTCAAATACGCAAAAAGAAAACAATTTTTATATGACATGATTGTGTTGGATCCACCAAGTTTTGCCAGAAACAAGAAAAAAGTCTTTCGCGTAGCAAAAGATTATGGGGAACTGGTCAAGGATAGTCTGGATATTTTAGCAGAAAATGGGATACTTATTGCGTCTACAAATGCTGCAAATGTCTCGATCGAACAATTCCAAACAATGATCGAAGAGGAATTCCATGCCAAGAATGTTTCTTTTGAACAACTTGCTTTATATCGTTTGCCAAAAGATTTCCAGACGACGGATACCTTTTTAGAAGGTAATTATCTGAAAGTGTTTGTTTATCAAATTAAAAATAACCATTAGAAGGAGCGATGCAGAGTGGTTCGGATAAAGGGATTGAATATAGGAAGCGGTAGACCAAAGATTTGTGCGCCTCTTATCGGAGCCGTCCGAGAGGAAGTATTACGTGAAGCAGTTCTTGCACGTGAAGCAGGGGCCGACTTAGTAGAATGGCGAGTCGATCATTATCGTAAGGTTTTTTCTTTTGATGAAGTTGCAGAAACATTGGTTCTTATCCATGAGATGCTTGATGGACTGCCGTTATTATTTACGTTTCGTACCTTAGCTGAAGGCGGAGAACAAGACATTTCGATCCGTCAGTATCGCGACCTCTATGAACATGTGATACACACAGGATTAGTAGATATGGTCGATATCGAGTTGTTCAAAGTAGAAAGTCTAGGAAAAGGACTGATAGAGGAAATCAAGTCTTTAAATATTCCTTTAATTATCAGTAGTCATGATTTTAAAGAAACACCAACTGACCCTGTCTTGCTTTACCGACTGAATGTCATGGAACATTTTGGCGCTGATATCGGAAAGTTGGCAGTGACTCCCAATAATGAACGAGATGTTTTGCGGTTGATGGAGTTGACTAGACGGGCAAATGCTTTTGTCTCCATGCCTATCATTACGATGTCTATGGGCGATCTGGGAAAAATTTCTCGTCTGGCTGGCGGAACGACAGGATCCGTCATGACGTTTGGTTCCTTAAGCAATGCTTCTGCTCCAGGACAATTACCGGTCAAAGCATTGAAGCAAATTATCCAATTATTAAATGAACCGTTGTAGAACAAGTTTGAGGTGATATTTTTTGGCAAAGAAAAAAATAGTAAAAACGAATGCGATCCGTATGGTCGAACAAAAAAAGATTCCCTATACAGAACACGAATATGAATGGGACGAAAACCACCTAAGTGCGTCCTCTGTCGCAGAACAGCTCCCAGAGAGCCAATCTCGTATATTTAAAACACTGGTTGCTGTGGGCAATGTGACGGGGCCTCTTGTTGCTGTGATACCAGGAGAAGCCGAATTGAATCTAAAAAAATTAGCAAAAGTTTCAGGGAATAAAAAAGTAGAAATGCTTCATTTGAAAGATTTGGAAGCAACGACCGGATACATACGTGGTGGCTGCTCGCCTATAGGAATGAAAAAACTGTTTCCTACTTATTTAGATCAAATCGCAGAAAACTATGATCAAATCATTGTATCAGCTGGCAGAAGAGGGCTACAGATGGAATTAGCTCCTCAAGATATCTGTGCATTAACGAGCGGACAATTTGCAGATATAAAACAATAAATCATACGTATAAAAGAAAGAAGGAGGCCGGGATGTTGTTTGCCCAGTCTCCTTCTTTCTTTTTTATACATTATGCTCTTTGCCCAGCATTCCTTCCTGCTACATGTCCTGTAGCGAAAGCCGCTGTGATATTAAAGCCACCAGTATAACCATTGACATCCAGTAATTCTCCGGCAAAATACAGACCATCAATGATTTTACTCTCCAACGTTTTAGGATGAATTTCCTTTAGAGAAACCCCTCCGCCAGTTACAAATGATTTCTCAATAGGAAAAGTCTTGTTGATTGATAGCTTAAACTCTTTGCATAATTGAACGAAATCTTGAATTTGTTTTTGAGAGGCTTGTTGTCCTGTTAGGCTATCCATTTCAAGCCGCTCAAGAAAGAAAACCAACAATCGCTCAGGTAATAGACCATGCCAAGCATTTACTAAGTTCTTTTTGGTGGCTTTACTTTTTTCTGTCAATAAATGAATAAGCTCTTGTTTGGTTTGTGTAGGAAAACAATCCAGAGAAAGTGTCACTGGTTCTCCCGTTTTCTCTAATTCTTTATTGACGAAACTTGAACAACGCAGTGCAGCCGGACCAGAAATACCGAAATGGGTGAAAAGTAAATCCATCGTATGTTCAGTCAATACACGGCCTTTTTTATTTAGAACACGTAAAGTGATGTCCTGTAAAGAAAGCCCTTGAAGTGTTTTCTCCTGAATATACGGTTCATCCGATATCAAGGGGGACTCTGTCGCATACAGAGGCGTCACCGTGTGACCCACTCGCTTCACGATCTTGTACCCATCTCCAGTAGAACCAGTAGAGGGATAAGTCCGCCCACCAGTTGTTAAGATAACGGCAGGAGCATGGAACTCTTCGAATTCCGTGCGTATACCGTAAATTTTATGTTCTTTGTGGATCAATTTCTCTACTCGAGTAGAGAATAGGATCGTCACATCTAGTTCTTTCAGACGATTAAGTAATGCTTCGATAATCGTTTTTGATTTATTTGTCACAGGAAACATCCGTCCATGATCCTCTTCTTTTAAATGTACGCCTTGTGATTCAAAGAAGTTCATGATATCGAAATTATTCCATTGCGCAAATGTACTATATAAAAAATTTCCATTTCCAGGAATATGTGCGATTAAATCATCAACAGGACGATTATTCGTGACGTTGCACCGACCACCACCTGTCATCAGTAGTTTTTTTCCTGCTTTTTTGTTTTTTTCGATCAAAAGTACGCGTGCGCCTTGTTCAGCTGCACTGATCGCTGCCATCATCCCACTTGTTCCAGCGCCGACTACGATCACATCATACAGTTTTTCCATTCCCTCACCTCAAGGAAAGTGTAGCATATTTGAAGAAAGAAAACAGAAAAAAATGTTTTGAGCCAAAAGAGAAAATGAGCTAAAATGAGGGAAGATAAGCAAAGGAGCGTGGAACGATGACAAACGCAACAGAATATGTTCAAGCAATTCAAGAAAAGCTACATCAAAAGGATCAAGGACAAGAAGAATTTTTGCAAGCAATCGATGAATTCATGCCCACAGTGATGTCTTTTTTGGACACTCATCCCGAATATATCGAAAAGAATATTTTAGAACTTTTAACAGAACCAGAAAGAATTATTCAATTTCGAGTACCTTGGCAAGATGATAAAGGAAACTGGCGAGTAAATAGAGGCTACCGTATCCAATACAATTCAGCTATCGGCCCTTATAAAGGTGGATTACGCTTTCATCCCAGTGTCAACCTAAGTATCTTGAAATTTTTGGCTTTTGAACAGATTTTCAAGAATAGTTTAACTGGTCTGCCAATCGGCGGAGGAAAAGGTGGGAGTGATTTCGATCCTAAAGGGAAATCTGATAATGAAATCATGCGTTTTTGTCAAAGTTTCATGTTGGAATTGTCAAAACATATTGGGCCATCAATTGATGTTCCTGCAGGAGATATCGGTGTAGGAGCTAGAGAGATCGGTTATTTGTTTGGCGAATATAAACGATTGAAAAAATATGATACTGGTGTGTTGACAGGTAAACCTCTGGATTTTTGGGGAAGTAAGATACGTACAGAAGCGACTGGATATGGATTGGTCTATTATGTCAAACATCTATTGAACGAAGAAAAAGATTCATTTGATCAAAAAACAGTTTTTGTTTCCGGAAGCGGGAATGTAGCCATTTATGCAATCGAAAAAGTGCAAGAACTTGGTGGAAAAGTGGTTACATGTTCAGATTCTAGCGGGTACATCTATGATCCAGAAGGAATAGACGTGTCACTATTGAAAGAAATCAAAGAAATCAAGCGCCAACGTTTAACAGAATACGCGAACCAACGTCCTTCTGCTGTTTATCATGCTGGAGAATCTGTTTGGACATTGAAAGAAAAGGCGGATATCGCTTTGCCATGTGCCACTCAAAACGAAATAGACGAAAGCTTGGCTGAAATCTTAGTAGAAAATGGGATCAAAATCGTAGCAGAGGGCGCTAATATGCCATGTACAGTAAAAGCTGTTTCTGTTCTTCATGAAGCAGATGTGTGGTATTGTCCAGGAAAAGCTGCTAATGCTGGAGGAGTGGCAGTATCTGCTTTAGAAATGAGTCAGAACGCCCAACGATTGACTTGGGAAAGAGAACAAGTGGATGAGCAACTGGATCAAATCATGGAAAAGATTTACCATACGTGTCGCCAAACAGCTGCTGAGTATGGTGACGAAAAAAATCTGCTTCTTGGAGCAAATGTTGCTGGATTTGAAAAAGTTGCCAAAGCAATGGCAGCAGAAGGTTTAGTTTAAAAAATGAAACTTTCTTGGAAATATTGTCAGCATTTTGTTTATTTGCTTGAAAAATAATAAAAAAAAACGTAAAGTATTACCTGTAGAGTAAACTTATAAGGAGGAGAACAAATGGCACACATTCATTTTGACTATTCAAAAGTAGCACCGTTTGTCAATGAACATGAGTTAGGGTACATGCAAAGCCAAGTAACAGCAGCCCACAACGAATTACGGGAAGGAACTGGCGCAGGAAGCGACTTCCGCGGTTGGATCGATTTACCAACGAACTATGACAAAGAAGAATTTGCACGTATCAAAGAAGCAGCTAAAAAAATCCAATCTGATTCTGAAGTATTAGTTGTTATCGGTATCGGTGGTTCTTATTTAGGCGCTCGTGCAGCAATCGACTTCTTGAATCACGCATTCTTCAATCTATTAGATAGCGACACACGCAAAGCACCACAAATCTTCTTTGCCGGAAATTCAATCAGCTCAACATATATCGCTGATTTGATCGAAGTAATCGGTGATCGCGACTTTTCAGTAAACGTTATTTCAAAATCTGGAACAACTACTGAACCAGCGATTGCTTTCCGTGTATTCAAAGAGCTTCTTGTTAAGAAATACGGACAAGAAGAAGCAAACAAACGTATCTACGCTACAACAGATAAAGCAAAAGGTGCAGTTAAAGTAGAAGCAGATGCAGAAGGTTGGGAAACTTTCGTGATTCCTGATGATATCGGCGGACGTTTCTCTGTATTGACTGCTGTTGGTTTGTTACCAATCGCTGTTAGTGGAGCAGATATCGACGCATTGATGCAAGGAGCTGCTGATGCAAGCAAAGCTTATTCAAGCGACAAACTAGAAGAAAACGAAGCTTACCAATACGCAGCAATGCGCAACATTCTTTACCGTAAAGGCAAAGTAACTGAGTTATTGATCAATTATGAACCAGGAATGCAATACTTCTCAGAATGGTGGAAGCAATTGTATGGCGAATCTGAAGGAAAAGACCAAAAAGGCATCTATCCTTCAAGCGCAAACTTCTCAACTGATTTGCACTCTTTAGGACAATTCATCCAAGAAGGACGCCGCAACATTTTTGAAACAGTTGTGAAAGTTGAAAAACCTCGTAAATCAATCACGATTCCTGAACAAGCAGAAGACTTAGACGGTCTAGGCTACTTGCAAGGAAAAGAAGTGGACTTCGTAAATACAAAAGCATTTGAAGGAACATTGCTTGCTCATACAGACGGTGACGTACCTAACTTGCTAGTCAAAATTCCAGAAATGGATGCTTACACATTGGGTTACACAATGTACTTCTTTGAAATTGCTGTAGGTATTTCAGGTTACTTGAATGGCATCAACCCATTCGACCAACCAGGTGTAGAAGCTTACAAGAAAAACATGTTCGCACTTCTAGGCAAACCAGGCTTTGAAGACCTTGCTAAAGAATTGAACGAACGCCTGTAAGATAAGGGGTTTTTCGCTAGATTTAAATAATCAGTGATAGAAACATGTTCGCTTCTAAATAAAATTAGTGATAGTTTTAGTGATAGTGAACTTAAAAAAAGCACTCAATTTGAGTGCTTTTTTATTTGCTCTTCTATATAGTTTTCTAGTTGATTCATTGATCTTTTTTTCACTTCGGGAGAAATATGGGCATAGACTTGTGTAGTAGAAACATCTTTATGACCTAAAAAATCTTTGATATCTTCTAAAGGTATTCCTGCTTGTCTCGTTCTAGCTGCAAAAGTATGTCTACCATCATGCACAGTTATGTGGGGGAGACTGGCACGTTTTTCAATTCTATGAGAAGCACCGTTAACGGTTCGATCTCTTATTGGAATACCTTTATTTTTACCGTAAGTATTTATAAAAATAAATGCTTCGTGGTCATCTGTTTCAGGTAAAAAACCAAATTCTTTTATTACTTGATTTCTTAAAGTCAATAAGGCTTTCTTTACTCGTTTTGTCATAGGCAATGATCGTGTACCAGATGGGGTTTTTGTGTCATCTGTAATAATCAAACCTTTGTTAGGTCCTTTTTCAGCAGCCCCAAGTCGTTCACGATTAATATTAAGTGTATTCTGAGAAAAATCAATATCAGCCCATTGAAGCCCTAAAGCTTCTGATTTTCGCAATCCTTGATCAAATATAATAAGAAAAAAGGGATACCATATAAATGATTTTTCTTTTTTGGCAAATTCGAGAAATAGTTCAGATTGATCAAAAGTATAATATTTAACTTTCTTTTTATCAGATGGATTTCTTGGAAACTCAACAAAACTAGTAGGGTTATTCTTTATATATCCTAACTGAATAGCTTTTTTGAAAGCATTGCTAAGAGTGGCGTTAATACTTTTGGCTGTTGTTACTGAGAGACCTTCCTTAGTTCTCCCCAAACCCTTTTTAGTAAGTAACTGATTGATGAATCTTTGATGATCAGCTCTAGTATATTTATCTAGTTTATATTTTCCAATATATGGATTGATGTACATTTTTATATTTGCTCTGTGAACAATTCTTGTTCCTTCTTTAACATTCATTTTATAGTTATTAATCCAATCGTCCATAAACTTTTCTATAGTCAAATTTTTAGGGTTTTTTTGTGTATATTCTTCCGAAGCTATTTCGCCTTCGACAATTTTTGCGAATCTTTCTGCTTCTTCATGACTTTTAAACCCTTTTTTATGAATCTTTTTCTGTAGCTTAGTACCAGGATCAATTCCATTTGATATATAGACTTCATAACGATATTCTTTTGATTTTTTTAAATAGTACTTTTTAATGGAAGCCATTAAAACCAATCCTTTCGTATTTCATTCCTAATAATAAGAATATTTTAGGGGAGGTATGTTATTTGAACGAATATTTAGAAAATCGTCGTATTAGCAGAGTTTTTATACGAACTTATGTTCTTTTGCGTTTAAAAAGAAAAGCCCGAAGGCCAGTCTTTATTGTAAATTTAAGTTAATATCATATGTGTGATACGAGTTTTCATCATCATAATTATCAGTTTCATAGCTAGAATCAATCTTCAATCGAAGAGATTTGATTGAAGATGCAACAGGAAGTTTTGATAAAGGATAGATGCCCCAACCATCTTTTTTTGTTCCTTTCATGAAGTCACCATCCCATGAATCATAATTAAAGACTCCGCCATCATCAACTTGCTCACCATAGTCAGTTACAATTGTGGCTTGATTAGGGTATATAGATACATCTTGTTGTGTATTATCTATGTTGTAATGCACGGCTACAAAACCATTGTATTGATTATCTGAATAGTCTTTGATATCAGTAGTTTTCACAACTGAGACCCGATCGATATTTAGGTTAACACCCGCCCAAGAATTATCATTAAAATTGGTTGAATAATCTTGTTTACCTTGTACTTCTATGGATTCTCCATCAGGTACATTATCAGCTATTTTTCCGAAATCTGAATCATTTGATAGAAGATTAGTCTTTTTTTCCACAGAGCTACTGAATTCAAGAGAAACCATTGTAGAGCTCGCAGTGGTTGTTTCTTTAGGCGTATCAGAATTTGAATTACTATTTCCACATGCTCCTAGTACAATACTAGAGAACAGAATTAATCCTAACCCAACTATTTTTTTCATTTCTTCCTCCATAACAATAAAAATATATTTACTCCCACTTAAAGGCAGGTAGTGATAGTCGCCAATTAAATTAAAAATCTATATGAATTTTTAGGAAGTCCATACAAATTTGTTAAATCTTCAATTTTTCTAGGGTATTGATCATTATCTTCTTTATAAAGAGAAATAATAAGATTGGCGGCAAAGCAATTCGCTTCGCTTTCTGATTTGCTTCTGGAGGATCGAGTAGAGACATAATAACTAGATAAACCTTGATGAAAAATTGCGTGACCTAGTTCGTGAGCACAAATATAGAACCGTTCTTCAGAATACTTTAGTTCGTGATTTAGAAGAATAACCGAACGCCCTAACAGTTCTTGAAATTGTCCCTTTGGATTATTCAAAAAAGGAACATACCTAATCTGAATATCCATTTTTTCGCAAATAGTAAAGGGATTAGCTGAATTATATTTTTGCTTCAGCTTGCCAACTAGACTAATTACGTCCATCTCCATAGAAAATCACTTCTCTTTACTTTTGTCTTCTTTTCTAAATTCCCAAAATAGACCTGTCAAAACATCTTTTACCCGTTGTTTCTCTTCATCTGTTAATGTTTCACCACCATAAGCCATGTTAACGTTGGAATCGAGCATTTTATCTAATTCAATTAAATCATTTTCATCGGCCCATTTTGGCGTTTTATTTCTTCCTAATAAATAATCAGTAGTAACATCAAAAATATTAGCTAAAGATTGAAGAATAGAAAAGTCAGGCTCTCTCTTTCCACTTTCATAGGCTGTATAAGCAGGGCGAGTAATTCCTAACTTATCAGCAACTTCTTGTTGCGTCATTTTCTTTGAAAGCCTCAATTCTTTGATTTTTTCTGGAAACATTTCGACACCCACTTTCTATATAAATGGTAACACGCTGTTACGTATAAATGAATCTAAAAACAAGTAACCTTTTGTTACTTTTTGCATTGGCAAGTAACTATGTGTTACTTATAATGTATTTGTAACGAAATGACACTTAAATAGGAGGTATATGATGAGGAAATGGCTAATTGAAAAAAGAGAGCGACAAAATCTAACTCAAGAAAAAGTAGCTAAAAGATCAGGAATTCAGCGTTCTTATTATAGTATGATTGAGAGTGGCAAAAGAAGTCCTAGTCCATTTGTAGCTATGAAAATTGCCACTGTTTTATCCTTTGATTGGACTATTTTTTTTAATCAACAAAGTAACAAAGTGACACATGGAGAGGTGATCAAATGAAAAAGAACGATAAGGATTTTCTTGAAGATAAATTTTGTACGATTGTTTTGCCAATATTACTTTCTATTATTGTTTCAATTGTCTACAAATTATTAGTTAACTAAGAAAGGAGTGCTTTTCATGTCACGACAAGAAAAAATAAACATCGTACTTGAT
>NZ_KV833932.1:79510-80200 GCF_001837725.1 Enterococcus sp. HMSC072F02 | reverse complement strand
CGACAAGAAAAAATAAACATCGTACTTGATGCAAGGCCGAGACTAGTTCACATCATCAAATGTGCCACAGATGATCAACTTGGGGAATATGTCGGAAAAGTGTTAGATGATATGGTTATGACTGTCCCGTTTACTGATGTCCCACCATTAGAAGGAATTCGTTCAGATGGGGAGCCTTTAACAATTAATGATCAATTATTTGATCCGCAAGAAAACCGATGGATTGTTTTGACGAATGTATTGGATCACAATAAGCTAAATAATCTTGAAGCAGTGTACGAGGCACTGGAAAACGAGAACGGCAATCTAAAACAGCTCAATGCCAAACTCATGCTAAACGATGTAGCAATTAAACAGGAAAACACTGCATTAAAAGAAAAAGCTGATAGTTTAGCACAAATCAATTCAAAAATGATGCTTGCTTCGATTCAAAACAGCAAGGATATTGCAGAAATTAAAGAGCAATTAAATCCAGCTTCAAAGGGAGGTGAGTAGTATGTTTAGTTTTAGCGATGTGAAAATGATGTATGATTGGGGCTGTTTTACTGACGATCAAGTTCTACAGTTCGTTCCGCTATGCATTACAGACGAAGAAGCAGAAAAAATTATTAACAATGAAGAGAGTGCATCTTAATTGATGTGCTTTTAGTTTTGATACAAGGAGTTGCAATATGATTAATTTAGGGGAAT